>CAYMWT010000041.1:0-13431 GCA_964394055.1 uncultured Oscillospiraceae bacterium | reverse complement strand
GTGTATGCTATACTCTAACAAGATATTTACAAAAGCAAAGAGGTAGAAAATTATGGATTATCAAGCGCTTTCTGAACTTCTGTTCCCTGATGTCACCGATACCCCTGAAATGCTGGAGGAGCGCTTCCCCCAACGCAATCTCCCCGAAGGGGCCGTTGTCACCCGGATGGCCCCCTCTCCCACCGGTTTTGTCCATCTGGGCAACCTGGTGCAGGGCCTGACCTCCGAGCGGATGGCCCACCAGAGCGGCGGTGTGCTGTTCCTCCGGGTGGAGGATACCGACGCCAAGCGGGAGGTTCCCGGGGCTGTGGAGGTGCTGATCAACACCCTGAAGCACTATGGCATCCACTTTGACGAGGGCGCTACCATGGACGGGGACAATGGAATTTACGGCCCCTACCGGCAGCGTCAGCGGGCTGGGATTTACCATGTATACGCCAAGAAGCTGGTTTCTCAGGGCATGGCCTACCCCTGCTTCTGCACCGAGGAGGAGCTTTCCGCCATGCGGCTGGAGCAGGAGGCCAACAAGGAAAACACCGGCTACTATGGAAAGTACGCCATCTGGCGTGACCGCTCCATGGAGGATATAAAGGCCCAGCTGGATGCCGGGAATCCCTGGGTGCTTCGGTTCCGCTCCACGGGCAGCATCGAAAACCAGTTCAAGTTTGACGATCTGGTAAAGGGCAAGCTGACCATCACCGAGAATAACATCGACCATGTGCTCTTAAAGTCCGATGGCATCCCCACCTATCACTTTGCCCACGCCGTGGACGATCACCTCATGCGCACCACCCATGTGGTACGGGGTGACGAATGGCTGCCTACCCTGCCCTTCCACATTCAGCTGTTCAAGGCTCTGGGCTTTAAGCTTCCTAAGTATGTCCACATCGGGCCTCTTCAGAAAATGGACGGCACCTCCAAGCGGAAGCTCTCCAAGCGGAAGGATCCGGAGCTGGCTCTGACCTACTATAAGTCCGAGGGCTTCCCGGTATCCGCTGTATATGAGTATATCATGACCCTCCTTAACTCCAACTATGAGGACTGGCGGCGGGCCAATCCCGACGCCGCGCCTCAGGATTTCAAGTTCAGCCCCAAGAAGCTGAACCCTGCCGGTTCCCTGTTTGACTACGCCAAGCTGGTGGACGTCAGTAAGAACGTAATCTCCCGGATGACCGCCGAGGACGTATACCAGCAGCTGCTGGACTGGGCTAAGGAATTTGACCCCGACTTTGGCGCTAAGCTGGAAGCGGATCGGGAATACGCGGTGAAGATTCTTGCCATCGGCCGGGGCGGCAAGAAGCCCAGAAAGGACTTAGCCGTCTGGAAGGATGCCAAGCCTTATATGGGATTCTTCTATGACGACTATCTGGAAGCCCCCGTCTTTGACGAAAAGTTCGACAAGGCCGTGGTTGTGGATGTCCTGAACCGGTTCCTTAAAACCTTCGACATCTCCGATGATTCCGGTGCCTGGTTTGACAAGGTCAAGGCCATTACAAACGACATTGGCTTTACCACGGATATGAAGGCCTACAAGTTAAGTCCCAGCGCCTTCCCCGGCACGGTTGCGGATGTGTCCACCTTCATCCGGCTGGCTGTTACCGGACAGGTTAACTCCCCCGACCTGTATACGGTCATGCAGATTCTGGGGAAGGATCGGACGGTTGCCCGGATTCAAAATACCATTTCCCAGCTTTCTTAAAATAGACCGCACGCGCCCTTCGGAAAATCCGAAGGGCGCGCTTTTGTTCAGGCCTCTGCCTTTTCCCGTTTGATCAGGCCGCGAAGCCAACGGATATCCTCTCGCCCCGTGACGCCAAGCAAGCACCACAGGCTTCCCAAAGCGAAGCAATAGACCATTCCCTGATAGGCCATGCTTCCCATATAAGAGGCTCCCCAGGCAGCCAGAAGTCCTCCGGATACGGCCAACGTCGGGAGAAAAAAGGGGATCCTCTCCCCAGTGATCCGCAGAAGTCGACGAATGCTCAGCAGAAAATTAATCAAATGTGTCACCAGAAAGCTGAGGAAATATCCCTCCATGCCGTACCTTGGCAGAAGAATGTACAAAAAAGCCACATCCATGGCAGAGGTCAGAATATTATACCGGACGCAGGCCTTCTGCTGCCCCAATCCCTTGGTCATGGCATCGGTGATGCAGTCGCAGTACAGCATGGGGATCAGAAGGGCGTAACGTTTCAGATACATCCCCGCTTCCTGATTCCGGTACAGTACAAGGCACAGGTTTTCACTGTACAGGTACATCAGTCCGGAGAAGAAAATACCGTAGGCCATAGCGGTCTTCAGACTCCGCCGCACCAAATAGGAGATCCTGGTTTTGCTTCCTGCCGCCGCGCACCGGGCCAGCTCCGGAATCAGCAGCTCTGCCAGGCCAAATAGAATACAGGCAGGAAACATCATCACGGGAAATACCATGCCGCTGACCATGCCGAAGGCCGCCAGAGGCTGGGCAACCGAAAGATTTAAGGCCAGCCGCCGGGGCACCATGAGATTTTCCGTGGTGCTGATCCCGGACCTTACCACATCCGCCAGTCCCAGAGGTACCGCTGTCTGAGAAAGCCGTCTTCCCAGCCGGATCCGGTCGGACAGATACACCGGTTCCCGGAGACGCAGCACCGTCAGACACACAATGGTAAGGCAGGCTCCCATACCGCTTCCCAGCACAACGGAGATACAGGCCCGTCCCGCGTCCTCCCCTGCCCAAAGCGTCAGCGCCATCATGGTGACAGCCATGGAGGCCAGCTGCTCCGCCACCTCTACCGCGGCCAGGGTCTCGATCCGGTTTGCCGCCGTGAAATATCCCGTCAGCACCCCGCAGAGGCAGGTAACCGGAAGAAAGGCCGCAAGAATGCGTAGGGCTCCCAGGGTCTGCCCATTGCCAATCCAGTGGAGGGCGATTTGAGGCGCGAACAGATAGAGTCCCAATGCCACGGCGCCGCTGCAAAGAATGCTGTATAAAAAGCACGCGGAAAGCACCCAGGTTACGTTTCCCGTTTGCTTCCGTCCCAATTCCTCAGCAGTCAGGTACATGGTGGCCGTCCGGATTCCTCCCATCCCGGCAACCATGGCCAGGCTGCCTACGGACATCACCAACTGCAACAGCCCTACCCCAGCAGCGCCAATTCTGCCGGAGATATACACCTGAAAAGATGTCCCCACCACACGCAGGAGCAGGTTCACCCCGGTGAGCAGCAGTGCGGAATAAAAAATCGGTTTCTTTTTGGGCAAAGCGATCCCCCCTTGTCCACAGCATATGCGGACAAGGGGGGCTGAATGCTTTTTTCTCGGCATACTCAGGACTCTGCGGGTAAAGCCTCCACGGACATTGGCTTCTCCCCCGCATCGCTTCGGGATGTCCCGGAATTTTCCTCCTGACTTGCGACAAATTGTTCCTGATACTGGTCATAGGCGCTGGTGTTGCTGCGGTAGGCCTTGGGCGTGGTGCCGGTGATCCGTTTGAACAGACGACTGAAATAGTATACATCCGGTATACCGCACTTCTGGGCAACGGTTTTGATGGGCAGCGCCGTGTGAATCAGCAGGCTTTGAGCGTAGGTGATTCGCCGACGGTTGACAAACTCCGTCAGAGGCAGGCCGACTTCTTTTTTAAACAGGGTGGATAGATAGCTGGCATTCACCGACAAACGCTCGGACAGGGATTTCAGGCTCAGATCCGCGCACAGCTCTGTATCCACATAGGTGATGATCTTCTGTGTCAGCAAAGAATAATTCTTCAGATTATGCTTTCGAACCAGGTCACAGTAGGTTCCGACCATCCGGGCCATAAAGCCCTGGATCTGATCCACTCCGGATAGCTGCTCAATGTGCTGAATATTGCTGTTGGACACCGCGTCAATATGAATGGGATGTACACCGGCCTGCTCCACAGTTTTCCGCAGCAGCGTATTCAGGGTGATCATATAATCCTTTCGGTCCCGCAGCTCGTTGGTCAAACGCTGGGGCATAATATACAGGCTCCAACGGCCACAGCTTTCCAGCGCCTGTCGCACATTGCCGCTCCCGACCGCACCCAAAATGGCATTTTCCACTTCATATCGGTCCTCGATCAGCTGAATACTCAGGAACGGCTTGTCCGGAATCCGATAATAGTCGTCATAGTTTCGGCACTGGCCACGCCAGGCGGAAAAATCCGTATACAAAACATCATACTGATCCTTCCCGTATAGCTGATCCGCCAGGGTGGAAAAAAGGGTCTGGTACATGGTCTGCCCGGAGACATAGGGAATGCGATAGAAATAGTCTCCGATTCGATCCTCCAGCGCCTCGGGGACGCCGGTCTTTTTCATGATCTCCTTTCGCCGCTCCTCCCGGATTTCTTCAAACAGCACCGGACCGCATATCATAATCTCGTCGCTTTCGGGAATTCGGAGAACAACATAGTTACACTGGAAGTCGTCCATAACCCGATAAACCTTTTTATCCTCCAAGGCGTTGAGCCAGGCATTCAGGGTATCCGCCATGTTTTCCTCGCTGTGCAGAATGGATTCCCGAAGCCCCATGTCCAGCCAGCTCAGGGATTCACAGGGAGGCGTGAAAATTCGAACCGGAATTTGATTGCTTTTTAAGTATTCGGTTACAAAGGAAAGTGACTCGTTTTTCATGGGATGCCTCCCTTTCCGGTGAATCCCGGTTGATTCTGTTGAAAATGGATCCGAAACCGGCAATGGAGCCAGTGCGCAAATGAGAGATCCATGTGAAATACATATTAATCATACCGCATAAAACGACTTCCGCCGATGGACAGAAATTAGGTTTATTTGCACAATTTTTTGTTTTGTCAATCGCGAACAAAAAACAGACAAAACAATCTAAAGATTCTGCATAGTAAAATGTTACAGCGGCGAATATAATACAATTTATACAGATTCGTGCGCAGGTTCCGTCACGAATTTATTGTTTTTGCACAGTTAACATTTTTTTAAGGAGGTACCTATGCGTAAAATCATTAACATCAACACCGGATGGAAATTCATCCATGAAGACGCTGGCCTTCCCGCTTCCCTGCCTACCGCCTGGCAGGACGTGAATCTGCCCCATTCCTGGAACAGTGTAGACGGACACGACGGCAATGGTTCCTATGACCGGGGTACTTACTGGTATGCAAGAACCTTCCCCACGCCCAGGCAGCCTCTGGCTGGCGGCCGGGTGTATGTGGAAATTCTGGCGGCAGGTCAGCAGGCAACCGTTTTTGTCAACGGTGAAAAGGTTGCCTACCACGAGGGCGGCTACTCCACCTTCCGGGCAGACGTCACCGATTTGTGCAAGGATGGGGAAGAGAATCTGCTGGCGATCCAGTGCAGCAACCTGGCAAAGGACAGCGTATATCCCCAATCCGCTGACTTCACCTTCTACGGCGGCCTGTACCGGGGTGTGAACATCATCAGTGTTCCCAACACCCACTTTGACCTGGATTACTTCGGCGGCCCCGGCTTCCAGGTAACCCCCAAAATCTGTGACTGCGGCGGCGCTTGCTTCGAACTGAAATCCTGGGTCAAGAATCCTGAGGAGAATTATACCGTCTACTATTCTATCACAGACGCAGACGGAAAGGAAGTAGGCTTTGCCTCCCGTCCCTCCGAAGCTCCCAACACTACCATTTATGTGCCCGATGCCAAGCTTTGGAGCATCGATACACCCTACCTCTATACCGTCACTGCTGCCATCCAGCGCCGGAATGAGACCTGTGACGAGGTCAGTGCCAAGGTTGGCGTCCGCAGCTTCTCCTGTGACCCCAACAAGGGCTTTATCCTCAATGGACAGGCCACCCCTCTGCGGGGCGTCAGCCGCCACCAGGATCAGCTCTATAAGGGCAACGCTCTGACCCGTGAGGATCACTTCCTGGATGCCGCACTGATCAAGGAGTTGGGTGCCAACACCATTCGCCTTGCCCACTATCAGCATTCCCAGGATTTCTATGATGCCTGTGACCAGATGGGCTTCATCATCTGGGCGGAGATTCCCTTCATCAGTGTGATGAACAAGGATCCCGAGGCCCACTTAAACTGCATCAGCCAGATGAAGGAGCTGATCGTTCAAAACTACAACCACCCCTCCATTTGCTTCTGGGGCATTTCCAACGAGATTCTTATCGGCGGTATCTCCGACAAGCTGGTAGAAAATCACAAGGAGCTGAACCAGCTGGTCAAGGACATGGATCCCACCCGACTGACCACCATTGCCCACGTTTCCATGACACCCATTGAAGGCCCCATGCACGGTATCACCGATGTGGAAAGCTACAACCACTACTTCGGCTGGTACGGCGGCAAAATGGAAGACAATGGCCCCTGGCTGGATAATTTCCACAAGGTGCATCCCGAAATCTGTCTGGGTGTGTCTGAGTACGGCTGTGAGGGCATCATCACCTATCACAGCGCCACACCCGCCTGCAAGGACTACACGGAAGAATATCAGGCCCTGTATCATGAGCATATGGCCAAGGTTCTCAATGACCGTCCCTGGATCTGGTCCAGCCATGTCTGGAACATGTTCGACTTTGGCTGCGCGGCCCGTGATGAGGGCGGTGTAGCCGGCCGGAACAACAAGGGTCTGATCACCATGGATCGGAAGACCAAGAAGGATAGCTACTACATCTACAAGGCATACTGGAACAAGGAACCCATGATCCATCTGTGCGGCAAGCGGTATGCTCTCCGGGCCGGTGAGACCACAGCTGTTAAGGTTTACTCCAACCTGTCCCCTGTCTCTCTGTATGTCAACGGTGAGCTGGTGGAGGTCAAGGCCGGTGAGAAGGTCTTCTCCTTCGAGGTTGCTCTGAAGGACGGCATGAATATCATCCTGGCTGAGGCCGGCGGTCTGAAGGACACCATGACCCTGGAAAAGGTTGAGAAGGAGCCCTCCATCTATACCCTTCCCTCCTTTGCTGAGAAGCAGGAAGGCGTTGCCAACTGGTTCAAGCTGGCAGGTGACCTGGATCTAAAGGCGCCCATGGAATTCCCCGAAGGCAAATACAACGTCCACTGCACCGTGGAAGAAATGGCCAAATCTCCCGAGGCCCTCAAGATTGTGGCTGAGGCAGTGAAGCTGGCCACCGGCTTCACCATTGCGCCCGGTGAAGGCATGTGGGATATGATGAAGGCCATGGCACCTGCCGCTATGATGGGTATGGCCGGTGATATGCCTGAGGGTTTCCTGGAAAGCCTGAATGCAAAGCTCATCAAAATCGACAAGGTGTAATCATCCGGAAATCCGATCTACATTAAAGAAAGTGAGTGAAATTGAACTATGGCAGAGAAGAGCACTTCTACAGCTGTTCGTCCTTTCGGTATGGGGGATAAGATAGGCTATATGTTTGGCGACTTCGCCAATGACTTCACCTTCATCCTGTCCTCCTCCTTTATGCTGAAATTCTACACCGATGTCATGGGCATCTCCGCCGCGGTGGTTGGCACCTTGATGATGATTGCCCGTTTTGTGGACGCCATTACCGATGTGACCATGGGCCAGATCGTTGACCGTTCCAAGCCCACCAAGGACGGCAAGTTCCGTCCCTGGCTCAAGCGGATGTGCGGCCCGGTGGCCATTGCCTCCTTCCTGATTTATCAGTCCGCCTTTGCCAACATGGCCTATGGGTTCAAGGTGGCATGGATGGCCATTACTTATATCCTGTGGGGCTCCATTTTCTACACCTCTGTGAATATCCCCTATGGCTCCATGGCCTCCGCCATTTCCGCCGATCCCAATGACCGGGCTCAGCTGTCCACCTGGAGAACCATCGGCGGCACGCTGGCCGGTCTGGTGATTGGCGTCGGTACCCCTCTGGTTGCCTATGTTACGGTCAATGGCAATACCGTTCTCTCCGGAACCCGTATGACCATCATTGCAGGTGTCTTCAGCGTTTGCGCCATCATATGCTACCTGCTTTGCTTCCACCTGGTTCGTGAGCGTGTGGAAGTTCCCGCTAACAACGAAAAGCTGAACGTTGGCAAGATGCTCAAGAGCATTGGTACCAACCGTGCTCTGATCGGAATTATCGTTGCCGCCATCCTGCTGCTGTTGGCTATGCTGGGTATGCAGGGCATGTCCGCCTATGTGTTCCCCAACTACTATGGCAGTGCCGCCGCACAGTCCATGTCCGCGTTGGTAGGCAGTATTGCTGTTCTGGCCATCTGCGCGCCTCTGGCTTCCCGGATTTCCAAGAAGATCGGCTGCAAAACCCTTTCTACCATCTCCTGCCTGGCAGGCGCGGTAATTTACCTGGTCTGCTGGATCATCCGTCCTGCCAATCCCTATGTGTACGTTCTGTTCTACACCCTGGCCTATATCGGCATCGGCTTCTTTAACACCGTGATCTGGGCCATGATCACCGATGTCATTGACGATGCGGAGGTGAGAAACGGCATTCGGGAGGACGGCACCATCTACTCTGTCTACTCCTTCGCCCGGAAGCTTGGACAAGCTCTGTCCTCCGGTATGATCGGCTGGCTGCTGGGTCTGATCGGATACACTACGGCAACCCAGTTTGATCCTGCCGTCACCTCCAAGATCTTTGATCTGTCCTGCTTTATCCCTGCGCTTGGTCTGACTGCCGTAGCTCTGACTTTGGCCTTCCTTTACCCTCTGAGCAAAAAGCGGGTAGATGCCAATGTGGCTGAGCTGGCACGCCGTCGGGGTGAGAAGAAGTAAGCATCCCCTTTTCCTGAATGGTCCACCGTAAATTATTAGCGGGAGAATCACGAGTGATCGTGTATTCTCCCGCTAAGTTTTCTTCTACTGCCCCAGCCAGAATCCCGGGCCGCTGTTCAGGATCTTCTTGCGCTCCATCCAATCCGGCATCAACTCGGTGAGGAGGCTATAAAAATTTTTCGAGTGATTTGGGTGGATAAAGTGACAGAATTCGTGGATCATCACATAGGAGATACAACCGTGCGGGGCTTCCAGCAGATGCTTATTCAGTGTGATGATTCCTTTGCGGTACAGGCAGGAACCCCACTGGGTTTTCATATCCCGGATCCGCAATGTGGGCATAGCTACTCCATACGGTTCAAATACAGGATATGTTTCCGCAAGAATTTCACTGAACACGGTACGGCATTGTTCCTCCAGATACCGTTTGACCATTCGTTCCTTCTTTCCGAAATCATCCGGATCTTTTACATATAGCCGCAGACTGTCTCCGTCTGAGAAAATGGTGTTCCTCTCCCCTTTCTCCACCTGCAAGTGGATCGCCCTGCCCAGCAGGCAGAGGGTTTCCCCGGTGACATATTGCATGGGTCTCGGGGCAGCCTGGGCCATTTCCCGGAATCGCTTTTGGGCCGAGAGGATAAAGGCTCCCTTGCTGATGACAAAACCATCCACCGCCTTCAAAGGCACCCGGGGACTTGCTGATACATAAACGGTACCGTCTCTGCGAACCCGCAGATTCAGGTTTTTAACCGATTTGCGCTCCAGCTGATAACAAATCACTTCCTTTTCAAACTGCACAGTTCTTTCCATCTCTTCCACTTCCTTCGAAACGCCTGTGGGCCTTATTCCTTTGCCCATTGCCCTGTGAGTCAGCAATTGTTTAAAAAAGTTTCGCAATATTAGACTTTCCCATATTCGGATGTAATTGTATTATACCAAATTTTTTCGCAAAGTAAATTGCAAATATAGGAAAATAGCTTGCAATAATCGCAAATATATGCTATAACATTTCCAAAAGTTTCAAAAAGGGCTTTGGGTTATGTGAATATCATGCGGACTTCCGGAATCTCCCTGGGAATATCTGTCGGAGATTTTCCATCGTGGGGTGATGGAAAGTGAGCGGAAGCAATATGGCTGGGAGATAGCTGTTATTTGCAACACCCACTTCTATGTATAAACGGTTCTGATTGGCTATTACGCAATGAAGAACGCGGATAAGAAAGAGGGATAACCTATGTTTTTATTCTTTCCTGTCGCACCCCTCCTGTATCGAACCCTTCTGGTTTATGTGCTGGCTGCGGTAATTCCCGCCGGGTTCCTGCTTCGCTATATATACAGGCAGGATAAAATTGAGAAGGAACCACCCAGCCTGCTCTGGTCACTGATTCTGCGGGGTGTTGCCGCGGCTCTGTGCGCCATTGTCCTGGAAATGATCGGTAGCGCCATTCTGGAGCGAACCCTCTCTCCTGATCATCCCTATTATATTGCCGTACTGGCCTTTCTGGTGGTTGCCGGGGCCGAGGAGGGCGCAAAGCTCTTTTTCCTCAAGAGACGGACATGGAATGACCCGAACTTCTCCCATATGTATGACGCCGTCGTTTATTCCGCCGCTGTCTCTCTGGGGTTTGCCGCCTTTGAAAATATCAAGTATGTCTTTTCTTATGGCTTATCCGTTGTCCTTCCCCGCGCTCTGTTTGCGATCCCCGGTCATCTTGGCTTTTCCGTTTTTATGGGCGTATTTTATGGGAGAGCAAGGCTGTGCGCCAATCACGGAAATTCCGTGGGAAAGACCTGGAATCTCCTGCTGGGATACCTTACCTCTGTATTTCTCCATGGCTTCTACGACGCCTGCGCCATGAGCGGCACCACACAGGCTACCCTTCTGTTCTATGGCTTTGTGGCAATCATGTATTTTGTAGTCTATCGAATGATCCGATCTGCCTCCCGCAAGGACAGACCGATCATATAAGGATCCTCCTATAGAAAAACCCATCGTCCGCCTTAAACGTGTGGACGATGGGTTTTGTGTTTTTCCGGCATACTGTGCTTTCCTGCCCTATCCCAGGGCCATATCCAGGGCCAGCATCACAGTAAACCCCGCCGCAAAGCTCATGGTTCCCAAATCTGAGTGCTCTCCCTCAGCGGCATCCGGAATCAATTCCTCCACCACCACATAGAACATAGCCCCTGCTGCAAAGCTCAGAAAATAGGGCAGCGCCGGGGCAACAAGTCCTGCCCCCCAAATGGTCAGGACTGCGGCAACAGGCTCCACCACCCCAGAGAGAACCCCATACAAAAACGCTTTTCCCTTCCCCATCCCCTCTCCCCGAAGGGGCATGGAGATGATGGCGCCCTCCGGAAAGTTCTGGATGGCGATACCCAGAGACAATGCCATGGCGCCGGCAACGGTGATGCCGCTGTTTCCTGCCATCAAGCCTGCCAGCACTACCCCTACCGCCATCCCTTCGGGGATGTTATGGAGGGTAACGGCAAGCACCAGCATGGTGACCCGTTTCAGCCCGGTGTGAGGCCCTTCCTGCTGATTGCTGTACAGATGCAGGTGGGGAATCAACCGATCCAGCACCAGCAGGAAAAACATTCCAAGCCAAAAACCCACCACCGCCGGGACAAACGCCCATTGCCCCAGGTCTGACGATTGCTCCATAGCCGGCACCAATAGGCTCCAGACAGATGCCGCTACCATGACCCCGGCGGCAAATCCGGTCAGGAAACGCCGAATCGCTGTATGCAATACACCACGAAGAAAAAAAACCGCTGCGGCTCCCAATGCTGTGCCAAAAAATGGGAGCATAATTCCTTGTAAGACCTTGATTTCCATGTTACCTCCTTAATGCAAGAGCATATCCAAATTGCCCTCCCTGCACGAAGCTGTTCTTCTATCAGAATATGTATCATCCGGCAAAATGTGACCACATCGCTGTAAGCGCTGATAGACGATGTTGCGGCCGTGATTCTGTTCCCAAATCAATAAAACAGTGGGACGCCTGGATAGTCCCACTGTTTTGCTGCATTAAAAAAATTCAAATTTTTAGAAACAGGCTGGAAAAAACAGCTGTTTATGCTATAATAGGGTACAACACTTCAAGGAAGGAGCTTGGCTTATGAGAAAACCGGTTATTGGGATATCCTGCAATTACGACAATGGGGACATATTCAAAAGTCCAGGCGACATTGCGGCAATTAACCCCAAATGGCATTATATCTGCGAAAACTATACACGCTCTATTGAAGAGGCCGGCGGAATCCCGCTGCTTCTGCCAATTTACCAAAGCGAAGCGGATTTGGCATACATTTTGAATACCGTAGATGGTGTGCTCATTTCAGGCGGCAACGACATTGATCCTCAGCTATACGGAGAAATCGACTGTGGGAAATGCGGGAGGATCGTCCCTGAACGGGATCGCCAGGACATCGCTATTGCGAAATACATGATTCAGCATACGGAAAAGCCCCTGCTGTGTATTTGCCGTGGAATTCAGGTCTTGAACGTGGCTATGAATGGCAGCCTCTATCAGGATCTGGACAGTGACGGCCCATTCATTCAGCATGTGAAGAAGAACTATCCCATGAACGCCGTAACCCATTCTGTCTCCATCGAACCGGACAGCCTGCTATATCAGATCTTTGGAAAAAATACCTTGGGCGTGAATTCCTTTCATCATCAAAGTGTGAAAAGAATCGGGGATCGATTGAGGGTTACCGCGAAATCGGAGGATGGCGTCATTGAGGCAATTGAGCTTGCAGGTGCGGAATTTATTTTAGGCGTACAATGGCACCCTGAGAAAATGTATGACAGTGCAGAGCAGAAGCAAATTTTTACCGCATTTATTGAAAACGCAAAAAAGAAGGCCTGTTTATGACTGAGAAAACCAAAGGAAATCTTTACATGCTGATGGCCGCACTTCTGTGGTCCACCGGCGGAATTTTAATCAAATACATTCCCGGAAACCCAATCGCAATCAATGGCGCTCGTTCCCTTATTGCCTTTCTGTTCTTTTGTGTCTATAAGAGAAGCGTTCGATTCAGATGCAATCGCTATATTATTGCAGCGGCATGTTGTTTGTTGGTGACGAATTTTCTGTATGTCATAGCAAATAAGCTGACCACGGCGGCCAATGCCGTTGTGCTTCAGTATATGGCGCCGATCTTTGTGTTGATCTGGGATTGCGTATACCGGAAGAAATTCCCCGAGAAAAAACAATGTATCGTTGTTATGATGGCCATTTCCGGTATGGTTCTCTTTTTCTTTGACCAGCTGGATGGAGGGCATCTTTTGGGCAATCTGTTGGCCATTGGGGCTGGTCTATGCCTTTCCGGCGTATTCTTTATCAATTCCCTTCCCCAGTCCAGCAGCGAGGATGCCAGTATGCTGGCATTTCTGGCATCCTTCGTGGTATCCATTCCCCTGTTGGGCGATGTATTTTATATGGACGTCAAAGGAATCGCGGCGCTGCTGGCTCTGGGAATTTTCCAGGTTGGACTTGCTTACCTGGTTTTTTCCAAGGGCTCCAAGCTTACCAGTCCCGTCAGCGCTTCCTTGATCGGTTTGCTGGAGGCTATCTTGAATCCAGTCTGGGTTTTGATTTTTTACGGCGAAAAGGTGGGAAAATACGCGTTGTTCGGTGGAGCAATTATTCTGCTTTCGGTGGTGCTCAATATCTGGGCTGGGGCAGAGTGTAAATGTCAATGAATATTTGAGCCAGGTGCTAGCCAATATTTGAGCCACTT
>CAYMWT010000040.1:0-13549 GCA_964394055.1 uncultured Oscillospiraceae bacterium | reverse complement strand
ATTTCCTTTGGTATTAAACAAAGAACCATCAAATGCATATCCATATTGAACCTTTACAATATCAATTAGTCTTTCTCTCTTCCACCCCTCCGGCACGCCATCAACAATCTTCACATCCTCATAACCAGGGAAACGCAAATCTACAAACCATTCCTTATACAGCCGCTGCGCTGCTTCTTCCAATAGATTGATTTGCTTCTGGTTGTTTTTAATCAGGTTATCATAGGTTGAAAGAATCTGGGCAATACTGTGCTGAGTTCCTAATGGCGGAATTTCTAATGTAATTTGACAAAAATTCTTTATAGGGAGCTGCGGTTGTGCACTTCCAGTGCAATACTGCTTGAAGTATGGACGATAATGGACACTTTTAAGTATCTGATAAAGAAATTCTGCGCAAACCAATTTTTCTTTCGGTCGAATAATGATCATCCCAGAATTTATCCGAATATGTTCGTACGGAACAAGCTCGTTATAAAAAGCAGCATTTCCAACGGTTCCCCTTGTTGTATAAACAATATCACCTCGTTGAAGTTTTCCTCTACGAAGCGCATCACACTTTTCTTTTGTAATAAATTGATTCGATTGAAAAGAAAAACCTTCAGTTGTAACATTGCCGGTATTAAGGAACAAACAATATCCTGAATCAAAAAACTCGTGCTGCTGAGGATAATTCTTGCCTCTATCACCATCAATAATTTCAGACACTTCACCTATTGTATACTTCATAGCCCCATCTCCTTCATGTTCTTGGAGATAGTATCCATCAGCACATTGGACTCCGCCTGCAATTTAAGCAGTTCCTGATGAATCTCCGCCATCCGCTGGGAGAAATCCACCCCATCATCTTGGACAGGTGCAATACCCACATACGCACCAGGGGTCAAAGAATACTGCTTCTCTGCAATCTCAGCACGGCTTGCGATCTTGCACAGTCCGGGAATATCCCGATACTCGCCTTCACCAAATTTATCCACGAGCCAGTTGGCTTCTTTCACAACGGCAATGATTTCTTCAATCCATGCCATATAGTCATCCCACTTTTTCTGCTCGGCCTTCTTTTTCCGTTTCTCGGCACTTTCGATACGTTCTTTTGCCCGCTGCCGCTTCGATGCCAAATATGTGTTCATGGATTCAGCCAGAGAGGAAAAATCAGAATAGTGGAACAGAATATCCCCCAATTCTTTGTCTGCTACCTCGTAAGTGTATCGATCAATCGCATCTTTGTACTGCTGAATCAACTCTGCGTACTTATCCGTTTCCCCACGATACAGCCACACAATGGCATTCAGGTTTTTGAGCTGCCATTCACTCCACTCGTTCAATGTACGATCCACCACGGTATAGTAGTTCCGGGCATCGATGAAAAGCACCTTGTCTTGCAATTCCTCTGGCTTCCCTTTATCGAAGAACCACAGGGAGCAGGGCAGGGATTTGGTATAGAAGAAGTTATTTCCCACGCTGACCATCACGTCCACATGGCCGGACTCCACCAATTTTTGACGGATGTCCCGATCCTTGCCGGAGCTGTCCGTGGCGGAGGAGGCCATCACAAAACCAGCCCGGCCCTTTTCGTTCAAGTATGCGTAGAAATAGGAAATCCACAGGTAGTTGGCATTGCCAAATTCTTTGGCGGCGTTGATAGAGGGGACGCCAAAGGGCAGACGGCCTGCGCTCATAGCTGCCTCCGACTTCACCTTGTCCACGTTGAAAGGCGGATTTGCCATCACATAATCACAGCAGCCCTCCAGGTTGTGGGCATCGTGATAGAAGGTGTTCGCTTCATTGCCGGACTTGATAATCCCATTCAGCCCATGAACCGCCATGTTCATCAGGCACAGCTGGGCATTGTACTCCACCTTTTCCTGACCGTAGAAGGTCATGGCGGAATTGGCAGACATCCCTGCCTGATTGACAAAATCGCCGGTCTGGACGAACATGCCGCCGCTGCCGCAGGCAGGATCCAGCAGAACGCCCCGCTTAGGCTCCAGGACATTCACAATCATTTTCACCAGAGATTTGGGCGTAAAGAACACACCATCGTCCGAGGCAATGTTCTTTGCGAATTTGTTCAGGAAGTATTCGTAAATCCGCCCCAGGATGTCCCCGCCCACCTCATCCAGGGCACTGTTGTTGAAAATACGCAGCAGTTCAGACAGAATATCATTGGTGAACATGGTGTAGTCCTTGGGGAGTACGCCCTTCAGCTGCTCGCTCTGCGCCTCCACCAGCTCCATGGCGTTGTTGACCACTTCGCCGAGGCTGTTCATCACATGGCCGCTCTGATTTTTCAGCTGGGCGGATGAAATGTCCGTAGGAAGATTGACCAGATAATCGTAGCGGGCTTCCCGGGGCAGATACAGGGCACTTTTCTCCGCAAAGTCGCTGGGCTCCACAGGCAGAACACGCCCACCCCGAACAGGGCGGTTTTTCAGGATTTCCGATTCCACCAGTTTGAATCGGCCAAAGGCATAGCGTAAAAAAATCAGTCCCAGAACGGGCATACAATATTGGTTGGAGGTCAGCTTGGAACCCTGCCGCAGGAGATCCGCAGATTCCCAAAGTTCCGCTTCCAGCTTTCTGATGTTGACCATGGTTGTTCCTCTTTTTCTATATTTTCGGCTTTTCATCCGATGGAGATGATTGTCGTGCAAAATGAGATAAAAAATCAACTCTATAATAGCGCATGAACCGCAATCTGACAAGGAAATTCTTTCTGGTCTGTGATCTTTCGGAGGCGGATATGCTTGCCTCAGTAAACGGCCTAGGCCGACATACGGATGGCCTGTGACGGATTTTGTGATGGATACAGAAAAACTAGCTCATGAAATGTGAAAATCACAAGAAAACTCGCTATGATTTTGTGAAACTGGTTGATTTCCTTCTTTCTGCGCTCTCCTGCTGAAGTGGAACCTGACAGGAGGAGGACTTTCGAAAAAGTAGTCCCTTTCCATTAGATATTATCTCTATGAACAGCCCAGAGCGAGAAACACGCTCCGGGAAATTTTATTATGGAGGTAAAAATCAATGGAAGAAAAATGTCAGTGCAGTATGTGCTTGCGGGAGGTAGCTCGGGAGGACCTGTACGAGTTCGATGATGAGCTTCTCTGTCGAAGATGTCTGGAAGAGGAGACCGCCATCTGTGACCGCTGCGGGGACAGAATCTGGCAGGACGATGCGGAGTGTGACAGCAACTATACCCTCTGTGAAGCTTGCTACGACCACTACTATGACCGCTGCGAATGTTGCGGACGAATCATTCACCGGGATGATTCCTACACCTATGGGGACGACATCTACTGTGAAACCTGTTATCGGCAGAAGCAAGGCAGCATCAACGACTACAGCTATAAACCTGAGCCCATTTTCTATGGGAACGGAGATCGCTTTCTGGGAGTAGAGCTGGAAATTGATGGAGGCGGCGAGATCGGGTCAAACGCAACGGCACTTCTGGCGATTGCCAACTGTTATGATGAGCACATGTACTGCAAGCATGATGGTTCTCTGGATGATGGGCTGGAACTGGTTACACACCCCATGACGCTGGACTACCACAAGAGCGATATGCCTTGGGGTGAGGTTTTGGCAAGGGCCAAGGAGCTGGGCTATGTTTCCCACCAGGCGGGAACCTGCGGGCTTCATGTCCATGTAAACCGCTCCTCCTTCGGTGCTACACTTGCCGAGCGGGATGCCTGCATTGCCCGTGTGCTGTATTTCTTTGAGAAGCATTGGGAGGAGCTTCTTAAATTCAGCCGCCGCACCCAAAGGCAGCTTGACCGCTGGGCTGCTAGGTATGGACTAAAGGAACACCCAAAGGATATTTTATCAGAGGCCAAAGGTGGCCAGCGATACAACCGCTACACCTGCGTCAATCTGACCAACGAGGACACCATTGAGTTCCGTATGTTTCGTGGAACCTTGAAACTGAATACCCTTATAGCCACGTTGCAGCTCGTTAATCGGGTCTGTGATGTGGCTGTTTCTTTGTCAGATGAACAGCTGAAGGACATGTCCTGGACAAGCTTCGTATCGGAGTGTACCGAACCAGAGCTGGTGCAGTACCTGAAGGAGCGGCGGCTGTACATCAATGAGCCCGTGTCTGCGGAAGAGGAGGTATGAGCATGTGTTGCTTGTTTGGATTTCTGGACTATGGGCATAAGCTGACCCGGAAGCAACGGTCACGCCTCTTGGTTACACTTGCTACCGCTTGCGAGGAACGGGGTACAGATGCTACGGGCATCGCCTATAATTCAGATGGGAGGCTCCACATTTTTAAGAGGCCCCTCCCGGCGCACCTGATGTGGTACCGTGTACCGCTGGATGCCACCGTTGTCATGGGCCACACTCGTATGACAACCCAGGGATCGGAGAAGCAGAATCAGAACAATCACCCTTTCTTCGGGAAGGCCGGAGATACACGTTTTGCCTTGGCTCATAACGGGGTGCTGAGCAATGACAGGGCCTTGCGCAAAAAGAAAAAGCTGCCCATCACGAAAATTGAGACAGACAGCTATGTGGCAGTGCAGCTTTTGGAACGACATGGGGAATTGTCCTTCGAGGGCTTGCAGTCCATGGCAGAGGACTTGGAGGGCACTTTTACGATTACAGCCCTGTCTGACAAGGACGAGCTATACTTTGTCATGGGGAACAACCCTATGTGTATTTACCACTTTCCGTCCTTTGGCATCTATGTTTATGCCAGCACGGAAGCGATTCTCCTAAAGGCGTTACATAGGTTACCCTTCATGTCGGGGAGGTCAGAGAAGGTACACATCTTCTGCGGTGACATTCTCCGTATTGATTCCAGAGGCAAGATCGCCCACGGCAACTTTGATGACAGTAAGATCTCCTCTGGCTATGGCCCTGTATGGTCGCTCTGGCCGACCTATGATTGGGGGTATGACCGGGATGCCACCTATATGTCTGACCTGAAAGCCGTAGCTTCCTGCTATGGCCTGTACCCGGAGGATGTGGATGAACTGCTCCGGGATGGTGTTTCGGTTGAGGAAATCGAGGAATACATCTACTGCGGATGAAAGGAGGAAGAAATGTGTGTCTGAAAAAGTGCCAGAAGGAACTATATTTCCCTTATATGCGCAAGAAGCTTTATATTAAACCACTGCGCAAATGGGTGAATTTTCTATGGAAGCAGTCCCATTAGGGTATACCCAAACAGGACACTCAAAACCAGCTAAAAAGCGTCCCATTTAAGTTGGTTTTGAATTATGGGATATGTCCCATAAAAGAGCCCACCCAAATGGGACTTGGAGGTGAGACTATGAAGGTAGGTTACGTCCGTGTCAGCACTGCTGGTCAGAATACAGCCCGCCAGGAGGTTTTGATGCAGGAACTGGGCGTTGAAAAAGTATTCCTGGACAAACAGAGCGGCAAGGATGCTTCCCGGCCAGAGTTAAAGAAGATGATGGACTTCGTCCGGGAGGGGGATGTGGTAATCGTGGAGAGTATTTCCCGGTTCGCCCGCTGCACAAGGGATCTCCTGGATTTGGTGGAGCAGCTTACCAACAAAGGTGTGGCGTTCGTGTCTAAGAAGGAATCCTTGGATACGTCTACTCCCAGCGGCAGGTTTGTGCTGACCATCTTCGGAGCCATTGCACAGTTGGAACGGGAATCCATTTTGCTTCGGCAGCAGGAGGGCATCGCCATTGCGAAGGCCGAAGGAAAGTATAAGGGACGACCACCCGGAGAGTATCCTAATTATGAATCTATCCTGGTATTATGGAAACGAGGGGAAATCTCTGCGGTTGAGGCCCAGAAACAGTTAGGGGTCTCCAAAAGTACATTTTATAGAATCGTGGGAAAGGAGGACGTAGGACAATGAACGAAGTAATGCTATTCGTAATCGGCTTCACGGTAACGCTGGTTATCGTGGTTGCGGCAGACATCATGCTGGCGAAGGTAAAATGACAACACCACTGTCCGCACTGGCCGGGGCCTTTGTGGAAGGGGTGTCCCTGGCTTTGGCCATCTACTGGCAGTGGAAGAAAAGGAAAGAGTAAGAGTGCAGCCATGGTGGCTGCACCTTTGCTGGCAGAATTAACTTGCGTATCATCTTCCGTACTATCTTCCGTAGCAGGCGCAAAACACAGTTAATGTAACAGCATTATGATAGGAGGTTTACAATGAGCGAAAAATTTACCGTATTGGTAGTGGAGCCAGAAAAGACACCCTACAGCAAGGAAATCAATCCTGGTTTGAAATCCCTGCAACGGGAGGTAGGCGGGGATATCCAGGCCATTTACCCATTCCCGGAACCTGTGGCCATTGTGTGCAACGAGAGTGGGAAGCTGGATGGCTTATCCCTGAACCGTGCTCTCCGGGATGAGGATGGGAAAGCCTATGATATCATCGCCGGGACGTTCCTGGTTGTGGGGCTAGGGGATGAAGATTTTACATCCCTGTCTCTGAAATTGATCCAGCTGTTTACCCAGCGATTTCAAATTCCAGAAATGTTCCTAAGAGTCAACGGTAGCATCGTGGTTCTGCCCATGGAGGACTAGAAAATGATTATTGAAGCAATATACAATGGCCGGTTCTACCCAGCGGAGATGATTGCGCCCAAAGGCCCAAAGCATAAAGAAATCTATCATCAGGTCAGTCAGATTACCAAGGAGCTTTCCGAAAAGCTCAGCAAGGAGGATATGGCTTCCGTAATGGCCCTGCGGGAGCTACTGTTCCAGGCGCAGGACATAGAGATGGAAAACCATTTTGCCTTTGGGTTTGCTGCTGGAATCTTACTGCACCAGGAGGTAATGGAACGGATATAAAACCTATAACGTTGGGTGGCGGAGTCCATAATCATATTGCGGCTCCCGCCACAATATGATTCTCCGCAGATACGGCTTTTTTAGAAATTAGATATAGGGAGGGAAAATATATTCTTACTCGTTTGATTTTTGTCCGTGCTGCCGCACGGCCTAAAATTATTCTGATAGGTTTAGGGGACGCATCTGCGTCCCCATTAAGGTTAACGGTTTGAGGTCAAGTCTGTTCCGTGTTCCACGTTACTCCTTACAAATTACCCTCTATAGGAGTGAATAAAAGTAGTTATAGAGCCAGAACGGGGTACGAGGAACACATATCTATCCCCGTTGCAGGAGCTTCCTCGATTGAAATCAAACGTATCCTTCCAACGGATACCATCTGTGATAGGGGCACCCACGATTATACACATTTGCGCTTGTAGGTAACGGGGGCGCCATTGCGTCCCCCAAATTAACAGAATAACCTTAGGGCCGTGCGGAGCACGGACCAATATTTTAAGTGTAAGGATTTGCTTGGCCTACGCCAAGGCTAATTTGAGGAAAGACAGCATAGGCGGAGAATCATATTGTGGCGGGAGCCGCAATATGATGTGAGAACTCCGCTACCCAATGCTAGAAACTCACCATTCCACGTTACTTCTAGAAAACAGTACCTGTGATCAGGCATTGTGGGGTCGAAAAAAGGTTTTTCCGCAAAAAATGCTTTTGTTAGAAAGAAACGAAATTCTTATATCAGAAAAGCCGCATGCTGTTCAATATGCATAATTTACTTACTTGACCATGGTAGAATGCAGGGAGGAGCTTTTTTCACAATAAAATAGGAAAAACGCCCGCATCCTTTGCAGACGACAGCTCACTTTTTCTCGCCCTCTCCACTGTCGCATGATGGATCGTACTTCTGGAGTTCTATCCCGTATAGCTGTATGCGGCGTACTTCATCACCATATTTCTTTGGGTCAAATTTAGAGTCTCTCGGTGCGACGACCTGGTTACCCCAATAATACCAAGTTAAGGATTTGGGATGTACAGGATAGGCAGCAAAAGTAGCTTTTATTAGATTAGCTACAGTTTCCCCACCAAGCGCAAGCTGTGCCAGCAATCGCAAACGATCGGGTCTATTCTGTATGAGGTCTTGCATGGCAATCGTGGATTCCAAGTAAATACGGCCTGTATTTGAACCATGTTGTATAAACGATTTCATATTTTTTACGTTTTTCCTCCGGTGCTCGAGAACTTTATCGGGACTGTTATCGAGTTGTTCCGCTATGATCGCCTTAGCACTTGGGTTATCGAGGGGCTCTTGATTATAAACTTTAAGAAGTGCCTGCGAGTCATCCTTGAAATTAAGCCGCTTTTGGAATAAGGCATAAGCATCTTTGCTCATTTTTGCGATCGTCAGGATATTATCCAATTGGCTGAGTTTTTCGGGATCATTTTCGTCAAATAGAGAACCGAAAATAATCATTGCGTATTTTGTGCTAGAATCCTCCAATGTACTCATGGGACAGATGAAATGTGGGTTTTCTATTTCTAGCAGATCATACGGGTACATACGGAATAGCAAGGAATAGGCCGCTAAATAGAACCAATCAACCACTATGGGTTTGTTCCCATTCGCTTCCCCCTTGACCTTTTTCTCCTGATCTTGGATTGTTTTGCGATCCACCTCAAATAGTTTGGCAATTTCATCCGGAGATAGTCCTTTCTTCTCTCTTTCTCTTCTGCACCGTTCTCCCCAATCGTTGATTCCCTTATTTTGGCCTGCATCTATGATGGCCTGCACATCAGCAAGAACTTGTTTGGAGAAGCTTTGATGGAGGTTAGCGGAAGGGTCAAAGTTTTCAGGCGATTTGTCATTCTTGTAAGGATTCGCCACTTGGGCCGCTAGTATTGGATTGAAATCTTCTTTACGGTCACACAGTTTACATAGTTTCTCTATGCGTTTTCTCTTATCTTCCTCGGACAATCTCATAGAATACCTCCAAAAACGTTATAGTATTGGTTCTTATACTTCCGAAAGATGCTTTTCAAAATCGTTGCAAAAAGTTGGATTTTCATGGTGCGAGTAAAAAGTTAGTATAAGCTAACTTTCATCTTTACAAACAAATTTTTCTGACTATAATAAGGGACAAACCACTTGCCGGCGTGGTATTTTCCAAAAATTAAGGAGGATATATGAATTATCAAGATACAACCCCCAAAATTATAGAAGTGACTGGCGAAGAAGCCAAACTGATTCGAGCAGCGGAAGCTGTCGAACTGGCCGCTGAAAGGCGTGCCCAGGCGGAAGCCCCTGAAGGCATGGTAGCCCCGATGACATTCTTTGAAACCGAGTATGAGAGGTCGATTGAGTCGGAAAAGATGAAGCTTGTATCAAAGTATCAGATGGCACAGAATCTATCCACCCCACCTATTTTGGTCCCAGTGGCAGATTATGCTCCGATTCAGAGGCCATCCGAGGTATCCTACCACCCCTATGTGCAGCGCAACCTGACAGATATGGATCTTGCCAATCTGCTGCTTGGCAGGGTTACGCTCCTGCGCAAGGGAGAAAACGTGTATCTCTACAACGGAACCTACTACGAATGGCTGTCCACGGACAAGTTCCATACGCTGATCCTTGGGATGCTTCGGCAAGAACTCAGTATTAACGGCAGCTCCAAACAAATCAAGAGCGTTGCGGCGGCGATCCTGGCGGAACCCACCATTGAGCGTACAGAGGTGAACGGTCAATGCCGTGGCCTATGCCTGGAAAACGGTGTGCTGGATATTTCCAACCTTACCCTCCACGGGCATGACCCCCAATTTTGCTTCACCTGGAAGATGCCCGTAAGCTGGTACGGCCCTCAGCCCTGTCCGGTATTTGACCAGTTCCTGGCTACCGTAACGGGAGGCGACCCTGTTTTGACCCAGCGTTTCTGGGAAACCATCGGCTACATTCTGGTCCCCAATGACAATCGGGCGAAGCGATTTATCCTCATGAGCGGTCTGGGCAATACAGGTAAGAGCGTTCTCGGTAACCTGCTGCGCTCCTTCTTTGCCAGTGACTGCGTGAGCAGCGTGGACATCTTCAAAATGGGAGATCGGTTCTCCCTGGCGACCCTGGCCCGTGCCCTCATCAACATTTCCATGGATTTGAGTGACTGTGCTATGAGCGAACAGGCTGTGTCCATGATCAAACAGATTACCGGTGGGGATCTGGTTCAGGTGGAGGAAAAGTACAAGTCACCCTATTCCACCCGGATTGGCTGTAAGCTGATTTTCGGCACAAACCATAAGCTCCGCACCAACTCCTGGGATCAGGCGTTCCTTAACCGGATTCTGCTGCTGCCTTTCCAGTACCCGATTCCGGCTGCCCAGCAGGACCGTCATCTGACGGAGAAGCTGATGGCAGAGCGTTCCGGAATCCTGTATAAGGCGATTATGGCGTACCGCACCCTGGTGTCCAATGGGTATATCTTTACTGGTGATGACCGCTACAGCTTTGCCTATGCCTATCAGCCCGCCGAGGAGACCGCCACTCAGACGGACACGCTGGAGCAGTTTGCCCGTGAAAACTGTGTAGAAGACGCAAATGGGTTTGTTCCGACAGATATTCTGTTCCAATCCTATACGAACTTCTGCCAGAGCCTTCATCAGGGAAGCTTTGGCAACAGCCAAGTCTTTTCCGCAAAATTTAAGGGGATGATTCAGCAGCTTATTCCTGCCGTAGAACTCAAAAAGCAGCGGTTCAATGGTGTACTCTGCAACGGGTATAGGGGCATTTCCCTGCGCTCGTGATTTGTAAACAGAACATATTCAAAATATAACGCAATTAGGAGGAAAAATCAATGCGTATCGAAGAATTGAGAGCATTATGTGAAAAGTATCCGGTCAGCATTCCCATTCGGGAGGCGGCGAAATTCCTGGGTATGAGTGACGACGGGCTTCGTGCGGCTTGCTTACAGGGCAGGTGTCCCTTTGGCTTTGGGTGGACCAGTGAAGGTGCTGAGCGGAGCGGGTTTAAGCTTCCCACCATGGCCTTTATCAGTTGGATGACCAAGGGAACGGCCTTGACCATGATGGAGTAAAAGAGCAACGGAGGGGGAGACGATCTCCCTCCTCCAATTTCACGAGAGAAGGTGATTCGATGAACGACACGAAAAAGAAACGGTATGAATACAAGGTGACCTTGGGTAGAACCTGGAACGGACAGCTCATCCGAAAATCCTTCTACAGCACCAAATCCAAAGCGGATGCCAAACGGAAAGGGGAGAAGTACCGTGCCAAATATGAGCTGGAACTGCTTTGCGGGAACGACCTGGAGAAGAGCAGGATGCTATTTAAGAACTTTGCGGTTCCCTGCCTGGAGAAGTATAAGAAGCCTTACGTCAAGGGGAATACATACGGCGGTACCTATCTGCATCCGGTAGAGTCCAGATTGGTTCCGTACTTTGGGGAAGCGGCACTTCAAGATATTCTGCCAATCCATGTGCAGGATTATGTAAACAAAATGGCCAAGAAGTACAAGCCGGAAACCATAAAGAAGGACATTACGGTTCTTTCCTTCATCATGCAGAATGCAGTTGACAATGGCCTGTGTAAAATCAACCCGGTGGCAAAATCGGTGCGTCTTCCGAAGATCGAACGGGCGGAGAAGACCGCCTACACCCAGGAGCAATACAATACCGTTTACGAGTTTGCCAAGAAGCACCCTAATGGCCTGGCCATCATGGTACTGATGGAAACAGGCATCTCCCGTTCTGAGCTGCTGGGCCTCACATGGGATGACTTTGACAGAGAGAACGGTGTCCTGCATATCACCCAGGGCCTTGTCTCCTACAAGGACGTGGACGAGGGATGGGTAACGGAAGCGGACGGCCTGAAAAATGAGTATCGTCACAGATCGATTCCCGTTGTGGAGCCGGAGCTTCTGAAACGTCTCCGGGAGAAGCCGAAAACGATCATCTTAACACCGAACCGGTATCACCCGGAAATCACCCAGCAGGTAGAAACCACATTCATCTTCCATAGCCCGGAAGGAAAGCCCTATCAGCCCCACAATTGGAACAACCGGGTATTCGTGCCCTTTATGCGGGAGCTGCAAAAGGCCCATCCGGAAATTCCTACACTGTCCGCCCATGAACTGCGTCATACACGGGCCAGCCTCTGGATTGCTGGCGGCATGGAGCCCTACATGGCAGCCCGCCTGTTGGGCCACACAGACTTAAAAATGCTGCTGAAGATCTACGACCACACCAATGTAGAAACGTTGAGAAAGGCTCTGGTGGGGGTCAGATCGGAGGAAGAAGAGAAACGGGCATGAGCTATCTGGAAACTCTTAAATCTTTTCTGAAATATTGGAGACCGTTTCATAGACAGTTTCCCAATTTTGTGGTACACTGTTCTTAATTATTGCGAAGGAGGGATGCTTCATGTGGGATACCATTCAAAAGTTGCGCTTTCGAGCTGGTGCAGGCATTTCAGAAGCCAAGGAAGAACTGGATTGCCGTCTTCATGATCGCATGGAACTGCCCCTGCCCGGAATCCACGGAGAGCGGCTGTTCCTGACGAATGTTTCCGGATTGCGGAAACGGGCAGCAGAACTGACGAAAATCTATGAATCCCTGCCGGAACACCGGGGCGCACAGGACACCATCCTCCTGGATGCCTGGTCCTCTGCTACCATTGAGGGGGCCAGGACAACCGTAGCCCAGGTCAAGAAAAGTCTGTCCAATCCAAAAACCAAGGATGACCGGATGGTGGTCAATGCCATGATCGCCGGGAAATACGCCTATGAGCATTCCATTACCGAGGGAAACATCCGCAGGCTGTGGGAACTGGTAGCGGATGGTGTCTGTGAAAACGCAGAGCAGAGAGGTAAGCTGTACCGGGACGGTATGGTGTATATCGGCAGTGCCAGCCGGATTATTCACATCCCTGCATCGGTGGAGCTACTGCCCCAGCTGATGGAGCACTATTTTGAATTCTGCCAGGGAGAAGAACCGGAACTTCTGATTCGTTCCTTTGCCGCCCATTTCTATTTCGCCTATGTCCACCCCTTCTGCGACGGAAACGGCAGAACCGCCCGGATTCTGAACGCCTCTCAGCTCTACCACGGCGGATACCGGAAGATGAAAACCCTGCCCCTGTCCAACGCAATAAACAACCAGCTCAGCGGCTACTATGGCAGTCTGTCCGATTCGGAAGCTGTCCTCGCAGATGAAAATGGGACGTGGTTGGATGTGTCCGTGTTTGTCAGCTTCATGCTGGATGCCTTTGAACGCTGCCTCATCGATGCTGCCTTATCCCAAAACACACTGACGGAATCGGAATCTGAACTTTTACAGCGGATAAACCGGGTAGGTATCGGTGCGGAAATCACAGTAAAGAAAGCAATGGGAATTTTAGACCACTCGGAATCTGCTACCAGAACCGTCCTGAACAGCCTTGTTCAAAAGGGTTATTTGACGGTAGATGCCACGCATCAGCCCTTCCGATATCGCTTACAGCAGCATCTTCCCAACATCAGTCAAGGAAACCAGGTGTGAAAAGCACCTGGTTCTTTGCAGCCTTACGCCTTCATTTTTTTGAAGAAGGAGGAAGAAGCGAATCTGCATAACACCGATGTGTCGTAATTTTGTCGTACGGTTTTTAACGCAGAAGGTAAACTCCCTCAAAAAGTTCTAATAACAAAGAAAAACCCCTGAAACCATTACGATTTCAGGGGAAAATCTGGTGGACGATATAGGACTCGAACCTATGACCTTCCGCACGTCAAGCGGATGCTC
>CAYMWT010000039.1:0-13757 GCA_964394055.1 uncultured Oscillospiraceae bacterium | reverse complement strand
CAGCTGGAAGTCCACCTCCACGCCGGTAGACTTGCCGATCCAGTTGCGCTGAATCTCCTTGGTGGATTCGGGCCAGTCGATCTCATTCAGGCCCTCCAGCAGCTTCTCGGCAAAGGCGGGCTGATCGATGACCCACTGCATCATATTCTTCTTCACAACAGGATAGCCGCCCCGTTCGGACTTGCCGTCAATGACCTCGTCGTTAGAAAGCACCGTGCCCAGCTCTTCGCACCAGTTGACGGGCATTTCGATCCGCTTGGCGTAGCCCGCCTCGTAGAGCTTCTTGAAGATCCACTGGGTCCACTTGTAGAAGTCCGGGTCGGAGGTGGCTACCATCTTGGACCAGTCGTAGTCAAAGCCCAGCTCCTTCAGCTGGTTGGAGAAGGTGTGGATGTTCTTCTCGGTAAAGCCAGCGGGATGATGGCCGGTGCTGACAGCATACTGCTCAGCCGGCAGGCCGAAGGAGTCGTAGCCCATGGGATGCAGCACGTTGTAGCCCTGCATCCGCTTCATCCGGGACATGATATCCGTAGCCGTGTAGCCCTCGGGATGGCCCGCATGAAGGCCCACACCGGAAGGATACGGGAACATATCCAGCACATAGTATTTGGGCTTCGAAAAATCCCACACGTCTGTATGGAAGGTGTCATGCTCCTCCCAATATTTATGCCACTTGGCCTCAATCTTACCGTGATCGTAGTTCATTGTGAACATTCCTTCCTATCTTTCCCTTATTCGGGGACAATAATATCCTTTAAATCCATGACCTCAGCATCTGCCCACAGCCGTTCCAGGTCATAAAACCGCCTGGCTTCCTCGGTAAACACATGGACGACCAGGGTTCCGTAATCCAGCAGCTCCCAGCCGCTGCCATTGTGGCCTTCCCGGCCCAGCATCGGCTCCCCCAGCTGTTCCAGGGTGTACTCGGCATAGTCGCACAGGGTCTTTACATGGGTATTGGAGGTGCCGGTGCAGATCAGGAAGTAGTCCGCCAGGGAGCTGACCCGGTCAATCTTCAGCAGCTTCATATCCATGCCCTTCTTCTCGTCCAGGGCCTTGGCAACCTTCAGGGCAATTTCTTTGGGTGGTAACATAGTCTCTATCCTTTCTAACAATTCGGAACGTAATCCTTTAAATATTCCAGAGCCTCTCTCGATTCCGGGGACACCTCGCTGCCCTGCTCCTTCAAATGCTCCAATGTCATTTCCAGTCCCAGCTTCAGCGCCCCGGTAATGTCACTGAAGGCCAGGGCGCGAAGCTTCTCCACGCCTGGGAATTTCCGGTTCGGCTCCATATAGTCTGCCACATAGATGATGGTTTCAAGCAGATTCATATCCGCTTTTCCTGTGGTGTGGTAGCAGATGGCGTCCACCACCGTCTGATTTTCCCCGAAAATCAGCTCCGCCACCATGGAACCGGTGAGGGCATGGAGGGTTTTGGGGTATTTTCTGGAAAAATCACTGAGTATTTTACCATAGGCCTCACACAATGTCAATTGCAGGGGGCCGTCGATGGCTTTTGTAATGTCATGGAGGATCCCGGCTCTGGCCGCGTCTGTTTCATCGGCACCCCAGCGCTTGGCCAGGGCCACCGCCGTGTCCCGGCAGCCCAGCACATGGTTCACCCGGTTGGGATTCAGCAGGGAAATCACCACCTGCTGTAACGCCTCCATGGGAAGGTTTTTCCAGTCCGCTCCCGTATGATACAGTCCATTTTCCCGGATGTAATCTCCGACCCCTTCCGGCAGGAAGGCATCGGCGCACCGGAAGGCCAGCAGCCGCCGCAGCTGGGTGGAGGAAATGGCCACCACCGGATTGTGCACCAGAGAAACCCTGGCTCCCATAGCGGTCAGCTCCCGGCACTGGTTCTCGATTGCCTCTTTTTCTCCCTTTTCTCCCCGGTAGAACACTCCCAGAGAGACCTCCCGCAGAATGGTTTCCCATTGCTTCCAATGGGAAAAGCTTAGGAACATATCCGTTCCCACCAGCAGCGTCAGCTCTGCCTCGGGATATTGCTTCTGAAGCGCCGAAAGGGTATCCACCGTGTAGCTGATTCCCTCCCGCTGTAGCTCCAGATCCGATACCTCCAGCCCCTGCTCCCCCTTTAAGGCCAGGGCCAGCATTTCCATCCGCTGCTCCGGGGTGGGTGAATCCTGGGGCAGATCCTTGTGGGGCGCTGTATAGTTGGGAATAAACAGGATTTTTGTCAGGCCCAGAACTTCCATGGCCTGTCTTGCCGCCTGGATATGGCCCAAGTGGGGCGGATTGAAGGTGCCGCCGAAAATGCCGATTCGCTGCATAGATTCCCTCCTCCGTGATTTTTCCATTGACCCAATTGGTTTTCTCTCAATCCCGATCCCGAAGCTTCTTCTCTCTGCTCTTCTCGATGGCCTTCTCAATGGCCTGCTCCCGGAAATACTGGTTGCGCTGCTCCCGCACCTTCTGGGCGGCCGCCCGCCGTGCCCGGGCGCCCTTGCCCACAGGATCGGATTTGCTCCTGGGGGTCTCCTTCCGCTTGGCCCGGCCGGTCTGGTTGCGCTCTGACTGGCACTTCTCACTATAGCGCCAAATCACAAATTTGCTGCCCACACAGGCGATTCCTTCCGCGCCGGTGGCCTCGCAAATGGCGTCGCTCACCTCTCTGGGACTTAACAGGGCGGCCTCCAAAACCTTGCCCTTTACCAGCTCCCGGGCCGTGAGCAGCCGCTCCGCTTCCTCAATAACCCCGGCGTTCACGCCGTCCTTTCCCACCATCAGGGTGGTTTCCAGAGCGTTGGCCTGGGCACGGAATTCCGCCCGCTGTTTACTTGTCAGCATAGCCTGCCTCCTTTAATTTCTCATAAAATACCCGCAGCGCCGCTCCCCGATGGGAGACCTTATTCTTATCCTCGCTGCTCATTTCCGCCGTGGACATGCCCATGGGCGGATAGTAGAAAATGGGGTCATAGCCAAAGCCGTTTTCCCCTCTTGGCTCCCGGAGCAGCTCTCCGTGAATCTCTCCCCGGGCCTGAATGGTCTGTCCCTCAGGCGTCACCATGGTGATCACGCAGACGAATTGCGCCTGACGCTGGCCGTCGGGCACCTTCTCCGTGTTCTTCAGCAGCAGCTGAAGTCTGCCCCAGTCATCCAGAGAATCGTCAAAACCATACCGGGCGGAGTAAATTCCCGGCTCTCCGTTCAACGCGTCCACCGCGATACCGGAATCGTCCGCCAGAGCGGGCAGTCCTGTGGCCTGCATGACAGCGTTTGCCTTGAGGAAGGAATTTTCCTCAAAGGTCGTGCCGGTCTCTTCCACGTCAATGTCCACCCCAAGCTCGGATTCCAGCACCAGCTCCATACCGAATTTCTCGGTGATCTTGCTGATTTCCACCAGCTTATGGGGATTTTTGCTTGCCAGAACTACCTTCATCAGATCAGCGCCTCCACAAAGTCCCGGGCAGAAAAGGGCATGAGATCCTCCGCCTTTTCGCCTACGCCGATATACTTCACCGGGATCTGAAGGGCGTCCGCCACGGCCACCACGATGCCGCCCTTGGCGGTTCCGTCCAGCTTGGTCAGGGCAATGGAGGTGACCCCGGCAATCTCCTGGAACTGCTTGGCCTGGATCAGGCCGTTCTGTCCCGTGGTGCCGTCCAGCACCAGCAGCACTTCTCTGGCTGCGTCGGGCAGCTCTCTTGCCACGATCCGGCTGATTTTATTCAGCTCGTTCATCAGGTTGGTCTTATTGTGGAGCCGTCCCGCCGTATCAATGAGGATCACGTCCACGTCCCGGGACTTGGCAGCCTGCAAGCCGTCAAATACCACCGCGGCCGGGTCGGCCCCCTCATGCTGCCGGACAATGTCCGCGCCGCTTCTCCCGGCCCAGATTTCCAGCTGGTCGGCGGCTGCCGCCCGGAAGGTATCGCCCGCCACCAGCAGCACCTTCTTCCCTTCATCGGTCATCTGCTTAGCAAGCTTGCCGATGGTAGTGGTCTTGCCCACGCCGTTGACGCCGATGACCAGCACCACAGAGGGCTTGGTGCTCAGGTTCAGCTCTGTGTCTCCAACATTGAGCATGTCCACCAGGATATCCTTCAAAGCCGTCTTCGCCTCTTCCGGGGTCTTCAGATGCTCTGCCCGCACCGCTTTGCGCAGTCGCTCCACAGCCTTGGTTGCGGTTTCCACGCCCAGGTCTGCCAGGATCAGGCCCTCCTCCAATTCGTCGTAAAAGTCGTCGTCGATCTCACTGAAGCCGGTGAAAACACTGCCCAGGGTGCTGCTCAGCGCGTCCCGGGTCTTGGTCAGTCCCGCCTTGATCTTATCAAAAAAGCCCATGATATTTCCTCTTTTCCGTTATTCTACAATGCCCAGATACTGCTCCATCTGGTTTAAGTCCAGCCGCAGAAGCTTGCTGACGCCCTGCTCCTGCATGGTGACGCCGTACAGCACGTCCGCGGCCTCCATGGTGCCCCGGCGGTGGGTGATGACAATGAACTGGGTATTCTTCGCCAGGTTGTGTAAATAGCTGGAAAACCGTTCCACATTCCGGTCATCCAGTGCGGCGTCGATCTCGTCCAGCAGACAGAAGGGGGTAGGCCGCACCTTCAAAATGGCAAAGTACAACGCGGTTGCCACAAAGGCCTTTTCGCCGCCGGAGAGCAGGGTGATGGTCTTGACCTGCTTTCCGGGAGGCTGCACCCGAATCTCAATGCCGCAGGTCAGAGGATTCTCCGGATCCTCCAGGATCAGCTGGCCCTTGCCGCCGCCGAACATTTCCTCAAAGGTCTGACCGAAATAGTGGTCGATTTTAGAGAATTCCGTAACAAAAATCGTGGTCATTTCCTTGGTGATGTCCCGGATGATGCCCTCTAAGTTCCGCTTGGCTTCCAGCACATCGTCCCGCTGGGCGGCTAAATAGTCATACCGCTCACCCACCCGGGCGTATTCCTCGATGGCCCCCAGGTTGGGAGTGCCCAGGGCGGCGATCTTCCGCTTCAGTTCGGAAGCCAGCCGGTTTCCGGCAGTGACATTCTCGATCTCTCCCCGGAACTGCCCGGCGGTACCGGGGGTCAGTCCGTAGGAATCCCAGAGCTTGTCGATGATCTGCTTTTCCTCCATAGAGGAGGTCAGCTTCTTCTGCTCCAGCAGGGCGCAGGCCCGCTCCATGTTCAGGATGTCCTTGTTCTTCTCCTGGGCATCCCGTTCCGCCTTGGTTTTGGATGCCTCCGTCTCGGCCCGATGGGTCAGGGTCTCCTGCATTTTGGCGTTCATGTTCTGGCTTTCCAGATCGTTTTCCGCCTGCCGCTGCCTGAGAGCTTCGATCTCCCCTTCCAGGCGCTTCGAATCCGCCCCAATGGATTCCATCAGGATAAGCTTCTTCTCCCGATCCCCCTCCATGGCGTCCCGGAGGCTTTTCAGATCCTCCATATGGGAAAGAGCTGTGCTGCGCTCCGCGTCCAGAGCCGCTTCCTCGGTCTTAATGGCCGTGGCCTGTTCGGTGATGGCGGCAACGGCCTGGGATGTCTCCGTCTGGCTGCCCTCCAATTCTCCGATCCGGCCCCGGGTCTCCGCCAGCTGCTGGGTCAGGATCTGGATCTTTCCCTGCTGGGAGGCGTAACGCTCCCGGTCGGTCTGTTCCCGCTGCTTCAGAGTGTCCCGCTCCCGGAGGGCGGAGGTCTCCGCCTCCACAATGGCGTTTAACAGTATTTCATGCTGTTTTTCCTGACCCTGAAGGCGCAGTACCTGATCCTCCGCCTCCCGGAGCTGATCCTGAGCGGCGTGAAGCTCAAACGCCACCTGGTCAAACTGCCGCTGGGCCTCCTGCAAATTCGCTTCCTGCAATAGCTTGCTGTCATTGAGCTTCTTTTCCTGAGCGGTAAGCTTTTCCAGCTCATTTGCCCGGGAGAGAATGCCCGCTTCCTTATTCACGGAACCGCCGGTCATGGAGCCGCCGGGGTTCATGACCTGACCGTCCAATGTCACGATCTTAAACCGGCTGTGGTATTTCTGGGCCATGGCAATGGCCGCGTCCATGTCCCGGACGATCACCGTTCTTGCCAGAAGATTCTCTACGATTCCCCGGTACCGTTCCTCCGTGGTGACCAGCTGGGAGGCGATGCCCACAAAGCCCCGGCAGCCTTCCAGCCCCGTTTCCTGCAAGCTTCTTCCCTGAATGTTGCTCATGGGCAGGAAGGTGGCACGGCCGCCTCCGGTGCGCTTTAAGTAGGCGATGGCCGCCTTGCCGTCCTGCTCATTGCCCACCACAATCTGCTGCATGGCAGCGCCCAGGGCGATCTCAATGGCAACAGTGTAGCTGTCCTCTGTGCGGATCAGCCGGGATACCGGGCCGTGGATATTCCGCAGGGCGCCCCGCTGACTTTCCTGCATCACCATGCGGACGGCCTTGTTATAGCTCTCGTAGTCCCGCTCCATGGCCCGATAGACCCGAAGCTTGGCCGCAACCCCATCCAGCTGGGAATTTACCTCCCGGAGGGATTGCTGCAAATCGTCCCGGCGCTTCTGTCTGTTCTTCTGGCGCAGGGTGTATCCGGCGATGGTATTGTTTGCCGCAGTGACATCCTCCTGGGCCTTTTTCAGCGCTTTACGGCACTCCTCCAGATTTTCCTGCGCTTCCTGCTTCCGGGCAGCCCCGGAGGATAAGTCCCCTTCCAGCTGCTCCAAGCGCTCTTTTGTCTGACTTCTGCTCTCTTCCAGGCCTCTCACATCCGCCTGACAGCCGGCGATCTCCGCCGCCATGGTGGATTCCTTGCTTCTCAGCTCCAAAAACTGCCTGGTCATGCCCTGAGCGCTGGCAGTCATGGCAGCAAGCTGCTGCTGAAGCCCGCTAAGCTCCTGGCGCTTTGCTTCCAGAATCCCGTCAATCTCACCGATCCGGGCTTTGGCCTGCTCCATCTGGGTGACGATGCCGCCGCTGCGGTTCTCCTGGCCCTGAAGCTCTTCCCGGATTCGGGCAATATTCCGGTTGTTGTTTTCCACGTTGCCCCGGAGGACTGCCATCTGGCCTTCCAGCTGCTGGTGGGTGCCGGAGAGCATATTCACCTTCAACCGGACGGTTTCCAGATCCTCGTCCTTCTGCCGCAGGGCCTGACCCAGCTCCTCCGCCTGACGGTAGAGAGCGTCCAGATCGTCATGGGCCTGCTGAAGGACAAAGGACGCGGAGGCGTAATCCTCCTCTGCCTTTTTGGCGGCGGCGGACAGCCTTTCCAGCGTGTCCAGCCATACGGCCACTTCCACGCCCTTCAGCTCATCCTTCAGTTCCAGGTACTTTTTCGCCTTTTCCGACTGGGCTTTCAAAGGCTCCAGCTGCAATTCCAGCTCGGACACCTTGTCCCCGATCCGCAGAAGGTTGTCCTCCGTCCGTTCCAGCTGGCGTTCCGTCTCCTCCTTGCGGTGCCGGTACTTGGAAATACCCGCCGCCTCCTCGAAGATCTCCCGGCGGTCGCCGCTTTTTAAGGAGAGGATCTCGTCGATTCTGCCCTGGCCGATGTTCGAATAGCCTTCCTTACCGAGACCCGTGTCCATAAACAGCTCGTTAATGTCCCGGAGGCGGGCAGACTGCTTGTTGATATAATATTCGCTGTCCCCGGAGCGGTAATACCGCCGGGTGACCATGACCTCGTCGGCGTCGTACATGAGCGCCCGGTCGGAGTTATCCAGTGTTAAGGTAGCCTCGGCAAAGCCAACCGCCGCCCGTTTCTGGGTACCGCCAAAAATCACATCCTCCATTTTCGCCCCCCGGAGGGTCTTGGAGCTTTGCTCGCCCATGACCCAGAGGATGGCGTCGGAGATGTTGGATTTTCCGGAACCGTTGGGGCCAACAATGGCGGTGATGTCATCGCCGAAGCGGATCAGGGTCTTGTCCGGAAAGGACTTGAAGCCCTGCAATTCCAATGATTTCAGATACACAGCAAAACCTCGTGATAAAAGAGTAAATTTCAGTTTATTATATGCGAAAACCCAAATAATTGCAAGGGTTTCTTTCCTTCCGGCTGCCACATTTCTGTTGACGGAGTACGGAAAAACTGGTATTATGACCATAAACACACCAAAGGGGGTTCCCATATGGATTTAAATATGCCCCGTCCTCTGCTTTTGGAGCGCTGGAGCGGTTTTTTCTTCCGGCATTGGAAGGAAAACAGGCTTCCCTTTCTCTCCTCCCTGCTGTTCGGATTTCTTGCCTACACCTTTGCCTTTACCAACAAGCTGGTCAACCACGACGAGGCTTTCTCCCTGTTTACCAAAGGGGCCACTGTGGATTCCGGGCGATGGGGATTGGGCTTTCTGGACGCGATTTTTCCAAATCTCTCCATGCCCTGGATCTACGGCATTTTCTCTCTGGTCTTCATGGCCATTGCCGTCTGCCTGATTCTGCGGATCTTCTCCATTCGAAGCAAGCTTTTACAGGTGCTGCTGTCCGGCTGCGTCATGGTCTTCCCTTCTCTGATCGGACTGTTCGGCTACATGTTCACCAGCTGCTCTTTTGCTCTGGCATTTCTGCTGGCCGTACTTGCGGTATGGTGCCTGGTTGATAACCCCAGGCGTGGATGGCTCCCCGCCCTGGCCTGTATGATTTTCTCCCTGAGTATTTACCAGTCCTACATCTCCCTCGCCGCGGGACTTCTGGTGCTGCTGCTGATCCAGCGGCTCCTGCGGGGTGAGGAAATCTGCCCGATCCTCCGCCACGGCGTGTATGCTCTGGGCTTCCTGGTGGTTTCTCTGAGCGTCTATTTTGTGGCTACCCAGCTTTTCCTGGGGCTTCTTCATGTGGAGATGAACAGCTACGCCAGCGGCAATGTAAGCTTCAGCCTGCCAGCCATTCCGGCAAATACAGCACTGGCCTACCAAAGCTTTCTCCGGTATTTTACCGAAGGCTTCCAGGGTCTGCTCCCTACCTCTCTTTCCAGGCTGGTCAACATCGTGTGCCTTGCCGCCACCATGATTCTTCTGATTCTGTGGGCGTTTTCTCAGAAGAAAAGGGAGCCTGGCCGGTACGCACTTCTCGCCCTTCTCATTGCCCTTCTTCCTTTGGCAATCAACTGCATGTATCTGTTCACCACACCGGACGCCATCCACACTCTGGTGCTGTACGGCTTTGTCTGCGTTTACGTTCTCGCCGTTCTGGTTGGGGATCTTTTCCTTTCTGAAAAGAACGGGCGGAATTTCCTGAAAGCAGGGCTTCTGAATCTTCTTACCTTGTCCATGGCCGTGACGATTCTCATAAACGTGTATATTGCCAACGCCGCCTGGTTAAATCTCCATCTTCGCTACGAAAACGCCTATTCCTTCTATACCTCCCTGACCGCTCAGATAAAAGCTATGCCCGAATTTCAGGAGGATACCAAGCTTGCCATTCTGGGCACCTATGAGGAGCCGGCGTTCTATGAAGCGCATTTTTCCTGTCTGGAGGATATCACCGGGGTAAAGGGCTTTCTTCCCGACAGCTATTCCAGAACCCGGTTCCTGGAATACTATCTGGGCTTCCCGGTTTCCGCTCCCTCTGAGGCGGAAACCGCCGAGATTCTTGCCTCCCCGGAATACGCCCAAATGCCACGCTACCCCTATTACGGCTCGGTTCGGCTGATCGGAGATACCATTGTGGTTAAGCTGTCCTGAACCCTGACACGATCCGACAAAAGGACATACGCTATGTGATTTTTTCCGCCGTGGCTATCATGTGACATTTCAACCCCATAAACGCAGAGACTCGCAGGCCATCAGGATGTCAGAACATCCCGTTCCCGCGAGTCTCTTGTTCGCATCGTCAAATTTGTCGATTTCAGTGTTCAGTTTTATTTGGGTATATGTCAAAGCATGGATGGGATGGTGTCCCGAAGCATTCCGCTTTCCCGGGCGCAATCCAAAAGCGCTTTGCAGAGAGCGTTGTGTTCCCCGAAGGGAGTGCCCGCGTACAGGACGCTGCCACACCGGTTCATCAGCGTCATTGCCTGTTCCAAATCCGCCTGATCCATAGTGGAAAACGCCGGTACAGATACAACATGGTCTGACAGTGCCCTGGCTACGGGATAGTCCAAATCGTTTTCATACAGGATCCCCGCGGCAAAGGGGATGTTTTGCTTCTGCAAGGCACGATATACTCCGATCCCGCAGCCGCCTCCTCCAATGACGAACACCTGGGGCGCACCCTTTGGCTTTTCCAATTCCACCGAGCCGAAGGTCAGGTTGAAGCTGCCCTTTTCCATGTCATACAATTCCTCAATGGAGGTACTCTCCATGATCTCCTCCGGCGTGCCAAAGGCGGCAATGGTCTCCCCCTTGACGCAGAGGATCCAATCGGAGGCCTTCATCGCCAGGTCGATTTCGTGCAGGGACATGATCACCGTGATATTTTCCTCCCGTGCCATATCCCGGAGGATGGAAAGCAGCTCGATTTTATGGCGGATATCCAGGTACGCCGTGGGTTCGTCCAAAACGATCAGCTCCGGGGACTGGCAGATGGCACGGGCCAGCATGATCCGCTGGCACTGGCCATCGGAAAGGGTGGAAAAATCCCGGTCGGCAATCTCCAGAGCATGAACCCTTGCCAGGGCGTTGTGGACAATCTGTCTGTCCTCTTCGGTGAGACGGCCAAACAGCCCGGTATAGGGGTAGCGCCCCATGCCCACCACATCGGCGCAGGTCATCAGCTCTGGCCGAACCCGCTCGGTGAGCACCACCGCCGTTTTCCGGGCGAAGTCCTGGCTTTTCCAGGCGGCGACATCCGTTCCCTCCAGGAAAGCGCCTCCGTCCACAGGGGTCAGCTGTCGGGTGATGGATTTGAGAATTGTGGATTTTCCGGCGCCGTTTGGCCCGATCAGGGTCAGAATTTTCCCCCGGTTCAGGCTCAGATCGATGCCGTGGATGATGGCCCTGCCGTTATAGCCCACCGCAAGGTTCCTTGTTTCAAAGAAAGCCATTTACATCGTTCCTTTCTTCCGCTGAACCATCATATAGATCACCACAGGCGCGCCAAAAATCGACGTCACCGTGCCGATGGCCAATTCCGTGGGTGAAAAGGCCGTCCGGGCCAAGAGGTCGCAGTACAGGGTAAAAACGCTGCCGCACAGGAAGGTAGCCGGGATCACGAAAATTGGCTTGGAGGTCTTGAGCATGGACTTCGCAATATGGGGCACCGCAATTCCCACAAAGGAAATGGGGCCTGCCAAAGCGGTGACCGAGGCGGACAGCAGGCTGGATACCAGAATGATCGCCACCCGGACAGCCTTGATGGGGATGCCCATACTTTTCGCGTAGCCCTCTCCCAAAGCGTAGGCGCCAATGGGCTTGGACAGCAGCATGGATGCCAGAAAACCCATGGCCGCAAACACCAATGCGGTGCCCACCATATCCCAGGAGGCTCCGGAGAAGGAGCCCATCGACCAGTGGGTCAGGTTCACCACATCGTATTCACTGGCAAAGGTAATGGCAAAATCCGTCACGGCGGAACAGATATACCCCACCATGGTTCCAACCACCAGCAACATGGCCATGTTCTGTACCCTTTGGGAAAACAGCAGGACAAACAGCGTGATGATCAGAGAGCCAAGAAAAGCGGCGATCACCATTTCTGTGGCGCTGAGTGCTCCGATTCTCGGCACAAGGAAAATCATGGTGATTCCCACGATCATCTTCGCGCCGGAGGAAATCCCCAGCACAAAAGGCCCGGCAATGGGGTTTCGGAAGAAGGTTTGCAGCAAAAAGCCGGACAGTGCCAGAGATCCGCCCAAAATGGCAGCCGTCATCATACGGGGCATCCGAATGCTGAGAATGATCCGGCTGCTGGTGGACTCGGAGAGGATCTCCTCGATGGTGCGGCTTCTGCAAGCAATATCACGCAGCCATGCCCCCAGTCCCCGCCCTACCAGAGAGAACACCTCTCCCGCGTCGATCTGTACCGATCCGATATTCACATTCAGGATCAGTCCCCAGCCCAAAAGAACGGCCAGAACTGCCATTAAAATCACAAAGCGCACAGCCGTGTCCATGGCTGCTTTTGTTAATTCTTCGGAATTGTCCATGGTATCCCATCCTTCTTATTGAGAGAAAAGGCCCCCACGATGAAAAAGCAGTGGGGGCCCTTGCGCTTACTGAATTTTGATCAGATGGTCAGTGGTGACATCGCCGTCCCCGCTGTGGAAGATGGTGTACATGTCCTGCATAACGTTGATCAGGCTGGTCTGGGACCAGTCAGGGGCCGTGATCCACACGTTGCCGTTTTGCACAGACTTAAAATCGGCAAACAACGGGTTATAGGCGATCATTTCCTCGATGGTGTAGAACTTCTCTCCGATGTTCCAGTAGAACAGGTAGTCGGCATCCTTAAACATGGCATACCACTCCTCAACGGTCATGCTGGCGTTGCCGGCTTTATCCGGATTCATGTCCTTTTGGATATACTGGCCGCCCACAAGATCGATCATCTGTGCCAGGTAGTCGCCGCCGTTGCGGGCGTAGCCCTTTCCACTGGTGGAGAGATAGCCCAGCCCCGCAGTGATACCGGTGCCTTCGCTGTCCAGGCAGGCGTTATAGATCTCTTTCTTTGCTTCAAACAAAGCGTTGGCTTCTTCTTCCATACCAAGTATCACGCCGTAAGCCTTGACCCACTCGATCCGGCCCAAGGGATGGCTTTCAGCGGAGGAATTTTCCACCAGGGAAGGGATCCCCAGCTCGTCGAATTTCTCTTCAACCTCAGGGGCGCTGTCGATCATGCCGGTGTCCACATGGAGCTGAATATTGGCGTTTGTGATCATTTCAAAGTCCGGCGCGTCATACTTGCCGGAATAGGCAATGCTGCCGGCCTCCATCGCGGCCTTGATGTTGGGCAGGTGCCAGCCGCTGACATCGGTTGCCACCAGCTTCACGGTGGAAAGGGCATCCAGCTCGTCCAAAAGTCCCATCATGTTCGCGCTGGCCACATACATTTTGTCGATGGGCTGCTGCAAAACCGCCACGTCCCCGTCCAGATCCGCCGGTACAGTCATCCCCTCCGGGACGACCAGAAAGCGTTTCCCCTCTGAGCCGCCGGTGATCATGCGATAGCCGCCTTTATACAGCTTGATGGAGAAGTTTTTTGCGTATTCCACGGTCATGTCGCCGTCCTCAACGAGGACGCCATCATAGCTTTCCTCCGTGGGCGCTTCGGTCGTTGGTGCCTCAGCTGGTGCTTCCATCGTCGGCGCCTCAGTGGATGCCGGTGCAGTGTTGGCGCAGGCGCACAGGCCAAAAATCAGCAGCGCCGCCATAAGGATTGTCAGTCGTTTTTTCATGTTGTTTCCTCCACATAAAATTTTCGAAAAATTTCCAGCGAAGTGCCGTCGCATTGCCGGTGGTCAGGAAGCAAAACAAAATGCGGCAGCCAAATGGCTGCCGCAACCGCATTTTTGCGCACACTTGCCCCATTTCCCTCTACACCGGAAGTCGTGAAGCTGTACATTTCAGCAGGTCTCCTGACTGACACATCCACAGACTGCTGTAGCCTTCTCAGGGATCCCCCAATGGCCGACTTTCGTCAAGTAGCAGTCCTCCGTGCTTACAGTGGCGGTACCGTCCCGGATTTGCACCGGGTTTCCTATTCTCTACCGGATCCATACGATTCCGGCAGCACTGAAACGCTGTATTTTTCCTGAGTATTATACAATCGGAAATGTGCTTTGTCAATCCCTTCTGTCTGACGAACTGTGATATCGAAACATACTTGACAAGAGGCCGCATCGGGAATAAAATGGGAGAAAATGAATTGCTTCAAGTGCTCTGCCCGCCGTT
>CAYMWT010000038.1:0-13771 GCA_964394055.1 uncultured Oscillospiraceae bacterium | reverse complement strand
GGGCCGTGGTGGAGACGCCCTCCGTCTACCTGGACATGACGGCGGAGGAAAACCTGAGGCAGCAGTACCGCATCCTGGGCCTTCCCGATTTCACCGGCATCCCGGAGCTGCTGAACCTGGTAGGACTTCCGGACACCGGAAAGAAAAAGGCGAGGGACTTTTCCTTAGGCATGCGCCAGCGGCTGGGCATTGCCGTGGCCCTGGCCGGAGACCCGGATTTTCTGGTGCTGGACGAGCCTACCAACGGCCTGGATCCCCAGGGCATTGTGGAAATGCGGGAGCTGATATTAAAGCTGAACCGGGAAAACCAGATCACCGTGCTGATTTCCAGCCACATTTTAGACGAGCTAAGCCGGCTTGCCACCCACTACGGCATCATCGACGGCGGCCGGATGGTGAAGGAGCTCAGCGCCCAGGAGCTGGAGGCCGCCTGCCGCAAATGCATCCGCATGGAGGTCAGCGACACCGCGGCTCTGGCCCGTGTGCTGGACGGGATGCAGCTGAACTACAAGATTCTCTCCGGAACCACCGCCGACGTGTTCGCAAAGGTCAATGTGTCCACCCTTGCCGCAGCCCTGGCAAAGGAAAACTGCGAGGTGTTTTCCATGCAGGAACGGGACGAAAGCCTGGAGAGCTACTTCCTCTCTCTGGTGGGAGGGCCGAGCCATGCGTAATCTGTTATCCGCCAATTTCTCCCGGTTGTTTAAGGATAAGTTCCTGTGGGTTGCCTGCTTTACCTGTTTCATTATGTCCTTCTGGATCACGATAAGCGGATCCCAGAGCGCAAACGCCTCGATTGCGCAGGGAAGAGTAGAATATGCGGAAGAATATCTCTTTTCCGCCGTCCCTTTGCTGGGGCTGTTCCTTGCCGCCTGCATCAGCATGTTTCTTGGGACAGAATATTCCGACGGCACCATCCGAAACAAGCTGGCAGTGGGGAAAACCCGTTACGGGGTGTATTTTGCGGGCTACCTGACCTGTTTCGCGGCCAGCCTTTTTGTAATGCTATCCTGGGCATTGGGTGCCTCCGCCTTTTTCCTGAATTCCCAGGTGCCGCTGGAACGGGGATTCCTGGGGATTTTGGAAACCCTGTTGATTTTGGTGGGGATCATGGCCTCCTATGCCGCCATTTTCACCCTTATCGGGACGCTGTGTACAAACAAGGCTTTGACGATGGTGCTTGCCCTTTCCGTATACCTCATCTTGATTATGGCAGCCAGCGGCCTTCATGACCGTCTCCGCTGCCCGGAACTGACGGGCGGCATGACCGTCACGGCAAATTGGGAGTTCACAGAGAAGCCCATGGAGCCAAATCCCCTGTATTTGTCCGGCATGGTTCGTGAGGTCTGCCAGTCCATCCTGGAACTGCTGCCATCCGGTCAGGCAAGCCTGGTCAATGCCAATGACGTAATCCACCCGGTAAGGCAGCTTTGCTTTTCCGCTGTGGTGACTGTCCTTACCCTGGCCGGCGGCATGGCCGCCTTCCGGAAAAAGGACTTAAAGTGAGGGCGCGGCTATGAAGAAACTGTTATCCGCGAACCTGGCCCGTCTCGGTCAAAGCAAAATCTTCTGGGTGCTGGAGCTGGGCTGTTTCCTCTTAGGCTGTGCAACCTACTTGCTGGTGGTCTACAATACCCGCAATCTGGGGAACGGATGGCTCCAATGGCAGGCACATTCCTATTTTTACATACCCATCCTATACCTGCCCGTGGGGATTGCCATATTCTCCTGCTTCTTTTTCGGAACGGAGTATTCTGACGGCACCATCCGAAACAAGCTGGTGGTGGGACACAGCCGGGAAGCCATATACCTTGCCAATCTCCTTACCACCGTCTGCGTTATCGGGCTATTTCTGCTTGCCTGTTATGTGCCTGTGTTTATCGTCGGCATTCCCCTTGCGGGGAAAGAGGTGGTAACCTGTGTGGAGATGCAGCCATGGCGGATTGCGAATTCAACGCTGCTTCTGACGGAATACGGGGCGCTGTTCGTTCTCCTTTCCACCCTGGACAGCAACAAAGCCCGGAATGTGCTGGTTTGTCTCATGACGGCCCTGCTCCTCATTTTGCTGGGGGTATCCGCTTACGGACGGTACTCCGAGCCAGAGTTTGTGCAGCAGGTGGTGTACCTGCCTGATGGGGGTATGGAACTAAAGGACGGAGTCCCCAACAGTCAGTATCTGACCGGAACGGCCCGGATCGTCGTCCGGTGGATTGCCACCATCCTGCCCACAGGCTCCGCCATGATGAGCCTTGACAAGAACTTTGCATTTGCGTGGCAGGTTCCCCTGACCACCGTCCTGGTGACAGTCCTGCTTACCCTTGGCGGCATCTGTTTATTTCAAAAGAAAGATATTAAGTAAGGTGAGGTTATGGAACATCTTCTGCTGATCCTCCTGGGGCTTTCCCTGCTTGCGTGCGCCATTCTCGGGGCAAGGCTTGCCCATTTTCGTCGCTGTACCAGAGAAATAACCCAGGCCTTTCGGGACCGATTGACAGAAGACACCAATACCCTCATTGATGTATCCACTTCTGACCCCTGTCTCCGAAAGCTGGCCTCAGAAATCAATGTTCAGCTTCGTCAGCTTCGGAAGGAGCGCCATCGCTTCCAGCAGGGGGACCGGGAGCTGAAAGAGGCAGTTACCAACATCTCCCACGACCTGCGCACGCCCCTGACCGCCATCAGCGGTTATCTGGACTTGCTGGAGCGGGAAGAACACAGCGAAAAGACAGAGCGCTACCTTGCCTCCATTCGAAACCGGACAGAGGCACTGAAAGGTCTGACGGAGGAGCTGTTCCGGTACAGCGTGGTCACCTCCTCCCAGGAATTAAAGCCGGAGCGGCTGGATGTAGTCAGCGTTCTGGAAGAAAGCCTGCTGTCCTTTCTTGCCACCCTGGAGCAGCGAGGCATTCAGCCTCAAATCTCCCTGCCGGAATCGCCCCTCTGGCGGGAGCTTGACCCAGGCGCCCTGAACCGGGTCTTTTCCAACATTCTCAGCAACGCCCTGAAATACGCCGATGGAGACTTGACCGTGACCATGACGGAGGGCGGCCGAATCACCTTTTCCAACCACGCTCCCGGTCTGAACGCTCTGACAGTGGCGAGGCTTTTTGACCGGTTTTATACCGTGGAAATGGGCCGCAATTCCACCGGCTTAGGGCTGTCCATCGCCCGAATTCTGACAGAGCGGATGGGCGGGCGTTTGGAAGCGCTCTATGAAAATGGGGTGCTTTCCATACAGCTGACCCTTCCTGAATAAAAAGCATCCCGCCTGATTTCACGGAGAAGTCAGGCGGGATGTATCTATGTTTTTCAGCGGCGCAGGTGCTTTCCCAGCCGCCCGGTGAGAAGCCAAGCCAAAGCGATCTTACAGCCGTCGGGGATCAGATAGGGCACCACGCAGGTCATGAGCACAGCGCCCAGGGTGATGGCGTTGCCCTTCTGGACATACAGTGTAAGAAACCACACGGAGCCAAAGGCGTAGCATACCAGCAGACCCGCCACCATGCCCAGGAGCTTGCTCCACGCTTTGTTCTTTGCCAGGGCAGTGATGCCCCAGTAAGTCAGACCGGAACCCAAGAAGCCCATGATATAGCCGCCGGTCACCCCGAACAGCACGCCCGGGCCTCCCCGGAAACCGGAGAAGACGGGCATTCCCACAGCCCCCAGGAGCATGTAAATGAGGATGCTCACCGTGCCCCATTTGCCGCCCAGCACGCCCAGCGCCAGAAACACGGCAAAGGTCTGCATGGTAAAGGCGATTTCCAGCACGGGAATGCTGATCCAGGCGCACACTGCCATAATGGCTGCAAAAATGCTGGCCAGCACCATTTTACGGGTATCCACCACTGTACGAGTTACTCCATTCATAATTTTCTTCCTTCCTTTTTCTCTGTCATCCCGGTCACGGATGATCCGCTTCAGCCGCCGCCGTTGAGGTACTTATAGTCCCAGTCCAGGTCAAACAGCCTGTTGCCCTTCTCCATGGGGCAGCCGGTGTACAGGTCATCCGCCAGCTCCCGCAGGATCTCCGCCGGTTCCAGGCACTCTATATAGAAGTCCGGCAACGCTTCCTCTCCCAGGCGCAGGCCCATAATGGCCCCCGCAATGGCGCCCACGGCGGCGCTTCTGCCGGAGTGGTTCACCGCCACGATCATGGCGCTGTCAAAGTCCTCTCCCGCCACCATACAGGCGTAGATGGCTCCCGCCAGCACCCGGGCGCTGTTGTCACACCGCAGCCGCTCCATCACATCCACCGGGTTCAGGTTGGGAGACTGGGCATAGGCAACGGCATGGCGCACAGCTGTGGCCACCTCATAGGCCTGACTGTACTGATGGCCGAAATGCTCTGTCATATCCCGGATGCCTTCCAGGGCCGCGGCCTTCACAGAGGCCTTGGGATGGTAGAGAAGTCTGCTGATGATGTGTGCCAGCACGGCCCCGCTTAAAAAAGCCGTGGGACTGCCATGGGTCAGAACCACTGCCTCCGCCCCCAGCAGATCCGCTTCCTCCTGGTTCATCCGATCCGGGTTATAAAACAGGCCCACGCCAATGGCGCTGGTCAGGGCTCCCGGGCCGTCAAAGCTGTTGGGCGGCGTTTCCGGAGTGCCTGCCCGCTGACGGTTCAGGGTGTCCAGCATCCGGGTGTCCATACACCGGCGGCCGCACAGCTCGCTTTTCCGCAGCAGCCAGCAGTAGCTCTTATTGGGCCGCCCCCAGGCCCGCTGGGATGCCGCCCATTCCTGGGCGCTGAGGGCAATGTATTTAATGAAGGGCGCCATTTTCCCCAGCATCTGCCCCCGGGTCAGACCGAACAGCAGACCATTACAGGTAAAGGCGGCAATTTGGGTATAGGAGGTGACGTCAGCATAGCCGTTGACCAGGTCATAGCCCAGCAGACCGTTGGGGCCGTAGTCCTCCCGGATCTCCTGCCAGCTTTGGTGATCCACGGTATAGCCCATGGCATCGCCCACCGCAAGACCCAGCAGGCAGCCCCGATAGGACGTTTGCCGTACCGCCATGCCGAATCCCTCCTTCCGTCCTTTGTTTATCTTTTTATTATAGCTTTTTCATGGGGAAAAGGCAAGAAAAATATCCCCTGTCTATCCCTTCTCCAGGGCCTTTTCCACCCGCTTCAGCGCCTCCTCCATAGCTTCCTCCTTCAGTCCCGAATAGTTCACCACCAGACAGTGGGGAATCCCTGGGCCGTCGTGGTAGTATTCGCTGAGGGCGTGTACCCGGATGCCCAGCGCTTTCAGCGCCCCGGTGAGTTCCCTGTCCTCTCGTCGGGTATCCACCCGGAGCAGGAAATGCAGCCCCGCGTTCTGCTCCAGTATGGTGAGCTTCTCCGAAAAGGAGCAGCTCTCCAGCATGGAAATCAGGGTATTCCGCCGGTTTTTGTAGAACTTCCGCATTCGGTTGATGTGCTTTTCGAAGCAGCCCCGGCTCAAAAACCGGGCCAGGGTATACTGCTCAAAGCTGGGCACGGTACAGCTGTAAAAGCCCAGGGTCTCCTGGAATCGCTTCATCAGCGCCTCCGGCAGCACCATGTAGCTGATCCGGATGGAGGGGGCCAGGCTCTTGGAAAAGGTGTTCATATAGATCACCCGACCTCCTCTGTCCAAGGACTGCATGGTGGGCTTGGGGTGGGCGTCCAGGCGGAACTCGCTGTCATAGTCGTCCTCGATGATCCACTTGCCTTCCCTGGCCCAGCCCAGCAGCTCCATCCGGCGGCTCACCGGCGTGACCAGGCCTGTGGGAAAGTGATGGGATGGGGAGCAGTGGAGCACATCCGCGTCTTTTAGCCCCTCGGGCACCACACCCCGGCTGTCCATGGGCGCGCTGACACAGCGTACCCCGCCCGCGGCATAGACCTTCCGGATTTTTCTGTAGCCCGGCTCCTCCACGGCGTAGATTTTTTCCCTGCCCAGCAGCTGGATCAGCAGGTTATACAGAAAGTCCGTACCTGCCCCGATGAGGATGTTTTCCGGGGAGACCATCATACCCCGGAATGCTGCCAGATGGTCGGCAATGGCCCCACGCAGCTCCGGGATCCCCTGGTTTGGCAGAGGCCGGAGAAGCTGGGAACCGTAGTCCAGCATGACCTCCCGCTGTAGTCGGCTCCAAACGGAAAAGGGAAAGTGCTCCGTACCGTTGGCTGTGAGATCCAGAAGGGCAGGTTCTTCCTTTTCTGCCTCCACAGGCAATGTCTCCCGGTGAGAGATGGCAGGAGGCTCTACTGTCTCCACAAAATAGCCCACCTTTTCCTGGGAACGAATATACCCTTCCGCCAGCAGCTGGTTATAGGCCGCCTCCACGGTGATCTTGCTGACCTCCAGATTTTCCGCCAATGCCCGTTTGGAGGGCAGCTTTTCCCCGGGCTTCAGACTGCCGGACAGGATGTCCTCCCGGATGCAGCGGTACAGGGCCTCATACAGGGGCACTCCCGGGGATTTTTTCAAGGTATAGGTCAGCATGGCTTCACCGCCTTTCTATATTATTTATATAGTACCACATTTTTCATTGGTTGTCATGTACAAACCCAAGCTTTTGAACAGTGACGGAACGAGAAAACTTACTTGGCTCTCAACGCAGCACCAGCTACCAACGTGTACCCTCTTCGTCATGGCGTTCGCCGTGCCACCTCCCCCAGAGGGGGAGGCAAGTGGGTTTCCATAGGATTTTAGGGCGTTGTAAGGAAGAGGGTGAGGCACTTGACTCTCCCTCCGGGACTTAGCAGCCGGTGACACATAGTGTCTTACGGATGCTCAGCGCAGAGCAGAGCTGGCAAAAATCTCTGATTTTTGACTGAGAGGGCCTTCCCGCAGCGCATCACAAGCCCATGGGTTGGCGCACCCCTCAGACCCCCTTCGCCATAGCGGCCTTCCCCAGCACCTTTCCGAACAGCTCCCCATAGCTCAGCCGTTCCACCCCCTGGGCTGCCACCAGGGGGATTTCGCTGAGGATCTGTTCCCCGGATTTGAGGCGCATGGTGCCCAGCTTCTGACCCTGGGCCACCGGCGCGGTGAGCGCCTCCTCCACCTGGATTTCCGTGGTGACCGAGGCCTTCTGGCTCTTGTCAATGAGCAGAGAGGCGCTGCTTCCCAGGCTTGCCGCCACCATGGTCTCCTTGCCCAGCTTGACAGGAATGGCCGGCATGTCGCTAAGCTCCGGGGATATCAGGGCGAAGTTGGCAAAGCCATAGTCCAGCATGGACTTACAGGCGGCGTTTCGTTCCGCGCTGGACTTGCTGCCCATGGTTACGGCAATCAGCTCCAGATCCTCCCGCTTTGCGGAGGCGGACAGGCAGTAGCCGGCCCCGGAGGTAAACCCGGTTTTCAGTCCCGTGGCCCCGTTATAGAACCTTATCAGCTTGTTGGTGTTGGACAGGCCAAAGGCGCCGTTTCTTATGGTGTCCATCCAGATGGTGGTGAACTTCTTGATGTCCGGATGCTTCCCCAGCAGCTCCCGGGACATAAGGGCAATGTCATAGGCAGAGGTCTTGTGGTTGACCGCCTCCGGACTGTCGTCCAGGCCGGTGCAGTTGACGAAGTTGGTGTCGTTCATCCCCAGCTCCTTTGCCCGGGCATTCATCCGCTCCACAAAGGCGCTCTCCGACCCGGCCAGGTGCTCGGCCATGGCACAGGCACAGTCATTTGCGGAGCTGACGGCAATGGACTTGAGCATATCCGTCACCGTCATGGTCTCTCCCACCTTTAAATACACCTGGCTGCCGCCCTTGGCCGCAGCCGCTTCCGAGGCCGTCACCATGTCGTTCCAGCCGATCTTCCCGGAATCGATGGCTTCCATAACCAGCAGCATGGTCATGATCTTCGTCACACTGGCCGGGGCCAGCGCCTCATGAGAATTGTGTTCGTAGAGCACCGTCCCTGTGGCCACATCCATCAGTACGGCGCTTTTCGCCTCCTGGGCAAGCTCTGCCGCCATAGCCTGCTGCGGTACCATTCCAAGCAAGATCAGCAGCGCCAAAATCCATCCAGCCCGCTTCATATCCATCCCTCCCAAGATTTCTGGTACAGCCTATGCCTCGTCCCTGGGGGATATGAAAAAAGCCCTGGTTTCCTATTGACATTCCACAAAATTGGTGCTACTATCTTGTGCAACATGTCTGAAACGAGGTGTAACTATGTCTAAAAATACAACCACGGATCTGTCCGTCGGTTCTCCTATGAAGCTGATTCTCAGCTTTATGATGCCCCTGTTCCTGGGGCTTCTCTTCCAGCAGCTGTACAGCATGGTGGATACCATGGTGGTGGGAAAGCTGCTGGGCGTGGACGCTCTGGCAGGGGTAGGCTCCACCGGCTCCGTAAACTTCCTGGTGCTGGGACTGTGCAACGGCATCTGCGCCGGGTTTGCCATTCCCGTGGCTCAGAAGTTCGGGGAAAAGGACTTTGACGGTCTGCGGAAATTCGTGGGCAATATGATCTGGCTGGGCACGATCATCTCCCTGTCAGTCGCCGCCGTCACCGTGATGGCCTGCCGCACCATTCTCACCTGGATGAATACCCCCGCAAAGGTCTTCGAATATGCCTACAATTATATTGTCATTATCTTTCTGGCCATCCCGGCTACCATGCTCTATAACATTCTGTCCGGCATCATCCGCTCCCTGGGAGATTCCCGGACGCCTCTGTACTTTCTCATTCTGTCCAGCCTGTTAAACGTGGTTCTGGACATTCTGTTCATCGTGTCCTTTCGGATGGGCGTGGCCGGGGCCGGATGGGCTACCCTGCTCAGCCAGCTGATCTCCGGCCTTCTGTGCCTGGCGTTCATTGCCCGCCGCCTGCCCATTCTCAAGCTGAGCCGGGAGGACCTCAGGTACCGTTCCGGCTATGCCCGGCGGCTTCTGGCTATGGGACTGCCCATGGGTCTGCAATACTCCATCACTGCCATTGGCAGTATCCTGCTGCAAACCGCCGTCAACGGCCTGGGCGCCACCGTTATGGCCGCCATTACCGCCGCCAACAAGGTTCACGGCCTGTGCTGCTGCCCTCTGGATGCCATGGGCACCACAGTGGCCACCTTCGCCGGACAGAACCTGGGTGCCGGAAAGCCTCAGCGGGTGCGCACCTGCGTCAAGGACTGCACCGCTCTGGGCTGTATGTACGCGGTGATCGTCTTCCTGATCTCCTGGTTCTGGGGCAATCCGCTGACCATGCTGTTCCTGGATACCCGGGATCCGGCGGCCATGGAAACCATCCTGCCTCTGAGCCGTCAGTTCCTGCTGACCTGCGCCGCCTTCAATGTACCTCTGCTGTTCATTTATGTGTTTCGGTTCACCATCCAGGGTCTGGGCTACTCTGAGCTTGCCATGGTGGCCGGGGTGCTGGAAATGATCGCCCGGGCCATCTTCGGACTGGGACTGGTTCCGGTATTCGGCTTCCAGGCGGTATGCTTCGCCCATCCCGCCGCCTGGATCGCCGCGGATCTCTTCCTGTTCCCCGCCTATTTCCACTGTCTGAAAAAGGTGGGCTGCCAGCGGGAAAGGGTTCTTCAGGCCAAAATGGCCAAGGCAAACAGCTGATCCCTTCTATACGAAAAACCGCCTGGACAGAGCCAATCTGTCCAGGCGGTTTTTGATTGTCAATTAACCGGCAGTGGTTTCCGCGGGAGCGGCCTCAGCACTCCAGGTCACCTCGGACTCCGGCGTGCAGATGGCAATGTATGTATTGCCCTGGCCGAATTCCAGAGGCGTGCCGTCCTCATGGAAGTAACGGAAGGGCGCGTCGTCCCCGTCACAGGTCCAGAGAATGGGAATGATCTTGCCGCCGCAGGCGTAGTAGCCTGTACCGCCGGCGTTAAAGTTGCCGATGTGGTAAATGCCGTCATAGCTGATCTCGGTGTGCATGATCACCACGTTCCGGAAGGCCTCCACCTCATCGGTGATCTGGTCGTGCATCTCCATACCGTACTGATTGTAGACATACTTCTCCAGCGCGTCGTCATAGCGCATGGTGGTGTCCTTCATGGCCTTACCGTAGGTCAGGATCACGGTGATCTCCCTGGCGTCCTCACCGTCGGGGGTGCCGTCCTCGGTAAAGAGCAGGCCGTAGTCTCTCTCCGGATTGCCGGTGAGCTGGACGCCCTGGCTCTCCGCGTAGGCCTTCACACCGGAGCCGATGACAAACAGGTTATGCTCGCCCACCTTGTATTCCTTATCCCGGTATGCGGTGCCCTGGCACAGCTCATCCCCCTGACGCATGAGGGAGTCCACATTGTAGTGGGTCAGGCCTCTCTCATTGGCATCGTGAATGCACTGGTCGGAGCCGCCGGCGTGGGTCAGAATGGCGTCATAGTGCTGGGCAATGTTGTTGAACATCATCCGGGTGGAACGGGTAGAGCCCAGAGCCTCCACATCTCCGATGTCGGAGAACAGGGCCAGATCCCGGACGATGGAACCGTTGACGAACATCTCCATGAGCACATCCGCCTTGGTCACCCCCACATGGGGCAGGGCGTCCCGGATGTTGCTGATGGTGGAGGCATAGATCCGGCCGTCAAAGGGGGCGTCCAGGATCTCACCGTTCAGGGGATCATAGTAGACCACCGGCTCAGTGGTGGGAACCGTGGGTTCCTCCGTAGGGGCCTGAGTGGGCATCTCCGTAGCGACAGTGGGTGCTGCCTCCGTTTCCTTGGCGGGGGTGTTATTGGCTGCCGCCTGCTTGCTGCCGCAGCCGCCCAGGATCAGGGCCGCCACCAGCATAAGTGCCAGAATTCGCTTCATTTCAACTTTCTTCCTTTCATTTCGCTTTAGGAACCTCTGAATAAATCGTCTGCGGCTGGGAATCGGATCTTTTTGCTTTATGGGGCCCCCTTGAAGTGGGAAATACATGCAGTATTCCTCCGTTTCCGGAACTTTCGGCTGTGCCAAAATCTCTCGCTTCCAGCACTTGCCGATTTGTTCAGAGCTTCCTTTATTCATAATTTGCGTCCACACGCAGGGAAAACAAAATCAATCGTACACCGTGGGCTGCTTGATATCCTCCATGGATTTCCCCATGGAATAGTAGAACACATTGTCCCGGGCCGGATCCAGATCCGGAATCAAGCCACGCTGGGCGTAAACATTATAGTGGCCGAACATCATGGGGATGATCCGTCCGTCCTCGGCCAAAACCTTATAGAGGTTATAGTAGCTGCCGCTTTCCAGAGCCTCCCGCATCAGCTTGTAAAGGTTATCGTTGGCTAGACCGCCCCGTCCCATCTCCCCCCAGGGCCGGAAAAACTCCGTCAGATCCATGGTGGGCGACAACCGGGTCAGCCCCAGGTAAATGTCAAAGTTACCCGCTTCCAGAGCCTGCTTGTATACGGTACTGCTGCATTCCAGGGTGGAGCAGGCAAGGCCCAGATCCGTCAGGGTGCTGGCAATGGATCGGCCCATGGTCACCCGGGCAGAGTCGTCGCTGTTGATCAGCAGCCGCATCTCCTTGTTGCCGCCTCCGTCCTTCTGGGGAATGCGGTAGGAGCGGATTTTGTCCAGGAATTTCAGGGTGTCATACTCATACCCTTCCGCCAGGGTTCTGCTGTAATAAACCTCCGTTGGCGCGCAGGGCAGGGTCACACAATCCACCAGGCCCTTATAGGCCTCCTGGGCCAGGGTCTCCCGATCCAGAGCGTAGGTCAGCATGGTACGCAGGGTGCCATCCTCAAAGAAATCACTCCAGGTGATGTTGCAGCCCAGGTAGAGCATGTAGCCGCTCTCGATCTCCCACAGCTCATAGTCCGACCGGTACTCGGCAAAGGTTGCGCTCATGGGATTGGTGCAGACCACGCTGACCTCTCCAAACTGGAACTGGTCCCGGACGTCGCCTACCGAGGTGACATCCACCAGGGTAATGGTATTGTCCGTGGCGGGAATCTTCAGGCTGCCGCACCACCAGGAGGGGTTGCGGTACAGGTTCGCGCCGCCTACGCCCTCAGAGAAGGTATAAGGGCCGGTACCCAGAGGAATGTCCTCCCCAATGCCTGTGGCGTCCACCTGGGAGGCCTTCACAATGGGCACATCCAGCAGCAGAGGGAGGCTATCATAAGCGGTATCCATATAAAAGGCGATGCCGTTGTCTCCCAGAATCTCCAGCTGAAGGAGATGGTGGAAGCGGCCCTTGTAGTAGTCGTTTTCCTTGGCCCGTTCATAGGTAGCCACCACGTCCTGGGGCGTCACATGGGAGCCGTCGGAATAGGTGGCATTGCTCTCCAGGTAGAAAACCCAGGTTTTGGTGTCGGCGGAGACCCGATAGCTGCTGCACAAAATGGGAGTGGCCTGCTTCTTGTTATTCACGGCAAACAGGCCCTGGTACATCAGGCTCATCAGTACCCGGTTGGTATAGTCACTGCCGAACAGGGGATTCAGAGAGCGATCCGGGTAATAGGCCAGGGTCAGCTCCTGGGTATCTTTCTCCTCGGGCAGAATGTCCTCCGGATCCTGGCCCTCCATCAGAATGGCGTCTCCGGTAGGCACATAGCCGGAATTGTCAATGGCGCGTCCGCAGCCTGCAAGCAGGGTACCCACCAGAGAAAGAGCCAGCGCCAGGCAAATCAGTTTTTTCACGGTGTACCTCCCTTGCAGACGATAAACGCCCCCTGGGAGCCTCTGGCTCCCCTGGTCACCCGATGCGACCAGAAGGTTTCCGGAGCACAGCAGGTGCATTCATCGCTGATATCGATGTTTTCCACGCCCGCCCGGCGCAGCACCATGGCGTTGATGGCCTTTAAGTCCAGGTGGTACTTTTCACCCCGTTTTTCCATATACGCCTCCACCTCGTCACCGAAGGCGTCCTTCATGGCCTGGGGCACATCCCCATCGGTTTCAAAGTGGCACATGGCAATGTTGGGGCCGATGGCCGCCCGGATGTCTTTCGGGTTCGTCCCGAAATTTTCCACCATGGCCTCCACACATTTGGCGCCGATGGCGCTGGCGGTGCCCCGCCATCCGGCGTGGGCCGCGCCCACCGCTCCCGTTACCGGATCATACAGGAGCAGCGGCGTACAGTCCGCGGTAAATATCAGCAGGGCGACTCCCGGGGTATTGGTCACCAGGCCGTCACAGGCGGGGTAATCCCGATGGCACAGCCCCAGATGATCCTTTTCACTGACCACTCGAACAAGGTTGGAGTGAATCTGCCGGGTCATGACCAGCCTGTTCTCGTCAAAGCCCAGGGCCTGGGCCACAATGCGGATATTCCGCTCAACGTTTTCCAGGGTGTCACTGTTGTTCAGCGCCAGGTTCAGGCTCTCATTGACACCGGTGCTGACGCCGCCGAACCGGGTGGTAAAGCAGTGGGGAACGGAGATATTCTCCCCGCGCAGATAGACGAAAGCGTCTTTTTTTATGGTTTCCATAGGCATATCCTTACTGTTGGCAGCGGATGGATCACTGCTCCATTCCCGCCGCCTTGTCCTTTTGCATACAGCACTTCTTATACTTCTTGCCGCTGCCGCAGGGACAGGGGTCATTGGGGCCAACCTTTTTGGCCGTGTGCCGGACGGGCTGCTTCTTCATCTGGGTCTGACCAGCGGCGGCGGTGCCGGTTTCCTTGGCCACCTTTTCCCGCTTGACCTCCTGGGTGGGCCGCAGCTGCACCAGGAACATCCGGCGGATGGTCTCCTCCCGGATGGCGTTTACCATGGCCTCAAACATCTGGTAGCCCTCTTCCTTATAGGCCACCACCGGATCGTGCTGGCCGTAGGCCCGGAGGCCAATGCCCTGCTTCAGATCGTCCATGGCGTCGATGTTGTCCATCCAGTATTCGTCCAC
>CAYMWT010000037.1:0-13788 GCA_964394055.1 uncultured Oscillospiraceae bacterium | reverse complement strand
TAGTCCCCCAGGGTTCCCACAAATACCGTACCACAGATCAAAACAATCAGCAGCACCGTAGCCGCCGCCATCACGGCAACCTTCACTGCGGAAAGGGCCAGGGAAAACGCCGCATATACAATCTTGATTATCCAGTGCGGATCCCATTCCTGACGGGGCTTTTTTCTCCTTCTCTGCTTTTTTTCTTCTGCCATACAGGGTACCTCCATAAATCCAGCCGCGAAGACGCGGGAATCGGTATCTTTCATTTTCTCAGCGCATATTCTGAACCAGCGCTGAAGTCTCCGTATCCATAGCCATTTCTCAGGACGGCATAGCAATACGGATACGATTATAGCATACCCAATCTCAAAACGAAAGACCCAATTTATTAATAAAAGATGAAAACTTCGGAAACCCTAATGCCAAAGGGAGGGATTCAGGTTGAAAAAGAAATCCGTTTTTTTCACGCTTATGGCGCTGTATCTGGTGCTTGGCACCTGGAAGGGGTTTATCGCGATCTTTGAAGGCGGAAAAACCGAACCAAGGCAGATTTTCCCCACGGCAGTTGCTTCCCTGCCGGAAAGCGACCAGCTGGCATTGGAAAAGGGGATCATCGTCCGTAATGACCGGGCCTTGCAAGCCCTGCTGGACGATTATCTGTCATAAATCGGGGCCTTTGTTTCTGTACAAAATTCCCTCTTGATTTTATCCTCCGATGGCGGTATTATATGGATAAGCAAAGGGAAGGAGGACATCCAAATGGATCAGTACGGATCTGATTTTCTCACCATCACCGATGATGACGGAACCGAGTACGAGCTGGAAGTCCTCTCTACCACCGAGTATAACGGGGAAACCTACCTGGCTGTGATCCCCGCCGGAGAGAGTCAGGACACCTTGCAGCTGGAGGTCACCATTCTCAAATCCATAGAAGAGGACGACGAGCCAATCCTTGTTTCTGTTGATGACGAAAACGAATTGCAGGCCGTCTATGATCTGATTATGGATTCCCTGTATGAGGATGAGGACACGGCGGAGTAAAATACGTTTTTTCCTGCTTGGTTCGTGTTGTGCCCTTTTGGACCCACATTTTTTAATTGGGACGTTAGACTTCCCTGCCTGTTTGCAGACCTCCCGCCCTGGCTTTAGACCGTGGGTGGACGCTGGTAGCAGTAACGGTATGGAGCGGCATCCCACCTGCCATTTCGTGCAGGTCATAATTGGGCATGGTACGGCTAAAGCGGGTGCGCAGGGAGCTTCGGCTCCCTGCGTTTTTTTATGCCGGCGAAATTCCCTGCGGGGCTTTCGCCGGAGAGATTGCAGTCTGCTCCATGCACTTCGTACACTGCGCAGACTGAGAAGTATTTTCCGCCAGGCACATGTCCTGGCGGAAAATGTTCTGATTTTATTTGCCGCTTCGGCGGCAAACTCTGCGAGGCTTTTGTGCTTGTATGCCATGTCTTCTATAAAATGGTAAGCTTAACAAAGTATAAATTTTTTGTTTTTCCCCTTCTTTCCTCAGTTTGCCCCTTGAAACTGAGGGGAAGATACGTTATAATACCTTAGTCTCTGTGTATTTACTTATCATATACACAAGTATCTCAAGGACAAATGAGAGGAATTGATCGTATGAGTTCATCCAGCAAGAAAAAAATGCGTAAGGAGCAGGAAGCTGTAAAAATGACCGAAAAGCAGCTCGAAGCTCAGAAGGAAGCCAAAAAGGTCAGCCTGTACACTGCCCTGTTCATTGCCGCCATGGTGCTGATTCTGGTGGTCGCCATTGTTGTGGGCGTCAACCAGGTGGTCACCAACAAGGGCATCCGGGAGCGGAAGACCGAGGCCATGACCATCAATGATCACTCCATCAGCAACGCCGAGCTGAACTATTTCTACATGGACGCCGTGAATCAGTTCTACAGCACCTACGGCAGCTACGCCTCCCTGGTTGGTCTGGATCTGACCACACCTCTGGACGAGCAGGTGGTAGATGAAGAGACCGGCACCACCTGGGCGGAGAACTTCCTGACCACTGCCAAGGAGAACGCCAAGGCCGTCTATGCTCTGGCCGACGCCGCCGAGGCCGAGGGCTTCACCCTCAGCGACGAGGACAAGACTTCCCTGAATAGCAACCTGTCCACCATCCAGCTGTATGCCCAGGTGTACGGCTACTCCGACACCGACACCTATCTGAAGGCCATGTACGGCCACGGTGCCAACGAGGACAGCTTCCGTACCTACAATGAGCTTCGCACCCTGGCCAGCGCTTACCAGACCCACCATTCCGAATCCCTGACCTATACCGACGCCGATCTCCGGGCGGTGGACAGCCAGGATTATGATGCCTATTCCGCTTACACCTACAACACCTACTACCTGTCCGTCTCCCGGTTCCTGGAGGGCGGCACCACCGATGAAAACGGCGCCACCACCTATACCGACGAGGAGCGCTCCGCTGCCGTGAAGGCTGCCGAGGAGGCCGCCAAGTCCCTGACCTCCGGGGAGATCACCTCCCTTCAGGATCTGGACGACGCCATTGCCGCCCTGCCTGTCAACGCGGATACCACCGCTTCCAGCTCTGCCCACAACGCCACCCTGGCCACTGCCGTCTCCTCTAGCTACGCCGATTGGGTGAAGGATCACGCCCGGAAGGAAGGAGATCTGACCTACGTTGCCAGCACCTCCACCACCACCGATGACGCGGGCAACGAGACCACCAACACCGACGGCTTCTATGTGGTCTATTTCATTAATTCCAACGACAACACCTTTGCCCTGAAGAACGTCCGTCACATTCTGGTGTCCTTCGAGGGCGGCACCACCGATGAAAACGGCAACACCACCTATTCCGACGAGGAGAAGGCCGCCGCCAAGGACAAGGCCGAGGAGCTGCTGAAGCAGTGGCAAGCGGGGGACGCCACTGAGGACAGCTTCGCCGCTCTGGCCACCGAAAACAGCACCGATACCGGTTCCGTGGAAAACGGCGGCCTGTACGAGGACATCTATCCCGGTCAGATGGTTACCGCCTTCAACGACTGGTGCTTTGATGACAGCCGCAAGCCCGGCGATACCGGCATTGTGGAGACCAACTACGGCTACCATGTGATGTACTTCGTTGGAGACGCCGATCAGAACTACCGTGACTATCTGATCGAGAATGAGCTGCGTTCCGCCGATATGGACGAGTGGTACCAGAATCTGATTGACAACACCATGACCACCGACGGCAGCACCCGCTATATCCGCACCGACCTGGTTCTGAGCCGGGGCTAATTGAAAATCCCACAAATAAAATCTGGTATCCTCCTTCGGATACCAGATTTTTTTGCAAACTGTGAATGTACAGAAAATCCCCGTAAATGAATCAGGCACGCAGGATTGCGCATACTATTTGAAACTCAGAAAAGAAGGTGCGTAGAAACGTGGCAAGTCAAAAACGGGGACGGCAGAGCTTTCAATTGCAGGAGCCGGCTGTGATTACCGCCTGGGCATCTGTGGCAGGCAAAAAGGAAACCGAAGGGCCTCTGGGCTATACCTTCGATGTAAAATGCCGGGACCCTTATTTCGGGCAAAAAACCTGGGAGCAGGCGGAAAAGCATATGCAGCAGCAGGCTCTGAAAAAGCTGGCGGAAAAGGCCGGAATGGCCCAGACGGACTTTGATCTGGTATTTTCCGGGGATCTTCTGAACCAGTGTATCGGCTCATCCTTCACCCTGCGCAATACCGGAATTCCCCACATCGGCCTGTACGGTGCCTGTTCTACCATGGCGGAAGGCCTGATGATGGCCTCTATGGCCGTCGGCGGCGGCTTTGGGGATAAGGTCGTGGCCATGACCTCCTCCCACTTTGCCTCTTCGGAGCGGCAGTACCGCTTTCCCCTGGGCTACGGCGGTCAGCGAACGCCAACCGCTCAGTGGACCGTCACCGGTTCCGGCGCTGCCCTGGTCTGCGGCAAGGGAGCCGGCCCCAAAATTACCGCCTGCACCATTGGCACGGTAACGGATCTTGGCATAAAGGATGCCAATAATATGGGGGCCGCCATGGCGCCCGCCGCCTACGCTACCATCCGCGCCCACTTTGACGACCTGAAAACCGGGCCGGAGGACTTTGACGAAATCGTCACCGGCGATCTGGGCCAGCTGGGGAAGGAGCTACTATTGGAGCTTGCCCGGGAGGACGGGGTCAACCTGGGCGGGAAGCTGACAGACTGCGGCACCCTGGTGTTTGACAACACCAAGCAGGATGTCCACGCCGGCGGCTCCGGCTGCGGATGCAGCGCCATCACCTTGTGCGGGTATCTGCTGGGGCAGCTACAGCAGCGGAAGCTGAAGAAGATCCTGTTCTGCGGAACCGGGGCTCTTCTCTCCCCCACCTCCACTCAGCAGGGGCTGCCCATTCCCGGTGTCTGTCACGCCGTTTGCATCACAGGAGGTTAAGATGGAATATTTGAAAGCGTTCCTGCTAGGCGGTCTTTTATGTCTGATCGGTCAGGTTTTGATTGACAAGACCAAGCTGACTCCGGCCAGGATTCTGGTAAGCTATGTGGTCATAGGCGTCCTTTTGGGCGCCGTTGGGGTTTATCAGCCCCTGGTGGATTTTGCGGGAGCCGGGGCCACGGTGCCTCTCACAGGCTTTGGGAACACCCTTGCCAAGGGAGTACGGGAGGCCATCCGGGAGGACGGGTTTTTAGGAATCTTTACCGGAGGCTTGAAGGCCACCGCCGGGGGAATCACAGCTGCGATTATGGCCGGACTGGTTGCCAGCATTCTTTTCAGGGCCAAGGATAAATCTTGAAAAGCTGGGTAAGCTATCACTGCGGCAAGGCCGTGAGATCACAAAACGGAGGAAGAGAATTATGAATAACCAGAACAAGAACCAGAACAGCAATCAGAATCAGAACAGCAACCAGAACGGTACCCAGAATACCAACCAGAATCAGAACAGCAACCAGAACAGCCGCTAAACGCGGTAACGCCTCCCCGAAAACCGGGGAGGCGTCTTTTTACGATATGGCTTCAAATCGCTCCAGGTGGAAGAAGTACAGGTACTTTCCCTTGATGGGCTGTTCATAAATCCGGCTGAGGGCTTCCCCATAGACTTCAATCTGGGGACGGTAGCGCTCTGCCACCACTGGCAGAGTATCCTCCGTCACATAGTCCGTTTTGAAATCTATGACGGTGATCCCGTCCTCTTCCAGAAGGGCACAGTCCACCACACCTTGCAGCAGCACCTGCTCCCCTTCCAGGTTCTCTCCATAGTGCCTTCCGTCATCCAGAATGGAGAATTTAAACTCCCGGAGACAAGGCATTCCACCCCGAAGCTTCCTGCCCAGCTCTGTGTCAAAGAACCGGGCCAGCTTGCCGCAGTCCACCAGATCTCCCTGCTCCTTTGGAAGATAGCCCTCCTCCACCAGCCGGGCAATCTCCCGGGAAACCGCAGCCTCGCTTTCGCAATTTTCATAGCGGATGTATTGCAGGGCGGCGTGGATCGCCGTGCCATAGGCCTTTCCCTGAAGCTTCTTTGACTGGAAGGCAGGCTCCCGCCAGACCCGGAAGGGGGTCTTCGGCGCTTTGGTGTTTTCGGCGGCTTCCTCGTCCTTTATCCGCCCCTTTCTGCCTGTGGCGGTCTGCTTGGACGGTGCCTGGGTAGCTGCCTCGTGGGCATACTGGAAGCTCAGCCCGCTTTTCAGCTGATCCAAAGCCGCTTCCGGCATAGATTCCCGGGTTTCCTGGTGGGTCTGGATTTTCTCACCGGACTGGCCCGTTTCCTCGACGCGGATTTTCCAGGGATAGGTGCTTATATTGGTTTCCAGAGGCTTTCCGCCCAAAGCGTGCAGCGCGCCCGCTTCCCTGTGCCGGGTAGCTGCCAGCAGAACCCAGTCTCCCAGGCAACCTGCCTCCCGACAGAGCAGCTCCCCATCATCCCCGGACTGACGCAGCACAATGTCCTTTATTCGTCCCTCCAAATTTTTGGCGCTGTAGGTCATGATCAGCCGGTCTCTGGCCCGGGTCATGGCCACATACAGCACCCGCAGCTCTTCCGACACGCTTTCCTCGGTCATCTTCACTCCAATGGCACGCTTGGCGATGGATGGATAGCGAATCCGATTGGCTGTATCCGCTACAGACAGTCCCAGTCCCAGCTCCTTATCCGAGAGAATCTGGGCACGGAGACTTTCCCGGTTAAACTTCCGGGAGAGATTGCACAGAAACACCACAGGAAATTCCAGTCCCTTGGATTTGTGGATGCTCATAATGGTGACGCAGCCAGCCCCGGATCCACTCTCCACCGTCAGTCCCCTTTCCTCCAGAGAGGTCAGGTGATCCAGGAATTGGGACAGATCCCGCAGACTTCCCTTTTCGAAGTCGGTTGCCAGCTGGTAAAAGGCCTGCAAATTGGCGCTCTTAGCCTCCCCTCCCGGCATGGCGGCATAAACACTGTCCAATCGTGTCAGGCTCAGGCATTGCTGAAGCAGTTCCGTCAGCGTGCAGCGTCTGGCCTCCTGGCGAAGGGTATTCAGGGTGGCGAGAAAGGCCTTTGCCTTGGGAAGCTCCGAGGCAAGCAGTGCGTCATAGATGCTTCCCTTTTTCTTTCCACCCCGAAGCCTTGCCAGGTCATCGGCGGTAAAGCCGAAAATAGGACTTGCCAGGGCGGCAATCAGAGGAATGTCCTGCCGTGGGTTCCAGATGATCTCCAGGAAGGATCGCAGCGTCCCGATCTCCTCTGTTTCCAGCAGATTCACGCCGCCACCGGTGGCGCACCGGATGCCCCGGTTTTCCAGCTCCCGCTGGAAGTCTCCTCCCGCGCTGCCGGGAGAACGAAGGAGGATCACAATGTCCTCAGGCTCCACCCTCTTCCAGCCCCCATCCTTGCGAATCAGGGTTCCCTTCCGAAGCATTTCCTGTATCTTGTCCGCCACAAAGGCGGCTTCCTCACCGTATCCGTTTTCTCCGGTGATCAGCCCATACAGCTCCACCCCAGGCTCATGAAGAGGCTCATGAGGGATGCCCTCCCGCAATGCTTCCCCTTCGCCATAGGAAAGGCCGCCTACCTTGGGCCGCATACAGGCGCTGAATACGTCGTTGACCCCTTCCACGATCTCTCCGCCGGAACGGAAATTGTGGCTGAGCAGCACCTTTCTTCCCTGTCCCGGGCCGGCGTCCTCAATGGTGCCGTAGGCATGATATTTTTGGAGGAAGATGTCCGGGTCTGCCAGTCGGAACTGATAAATGGACTGCTTCACATCTCCTACCAGGAAGCAGTTTTTTCTCTCCCAGGTCAGCGCCCGGAAAATGGCATCCTGGACACCGTTGGAATCCTGGTATTCGTCCACCATGATCTCCCGGTACCGGGCGCCGATCTCCAATGCCGCCCCGGTCGGGCCGCTGCGGTTTTTCCCCATCAGCAGATCCAGCGCCTTATGCTCCAAGTCCCCAAAATCCAGAATCCGGCGGCTTCGTTTCACCGAGGAAAAGCTTTCGTCAAACCGTTTGACCAGGGCAATCAGCGCCCGAACACCGGAAGCGGCCTGAGTCATATCCGTAAGCACCTGGGCGGAATCGTCCGTAAATGCGCTGAGCTTTTTCGCAACGCCTGCTTTGCAGGCATCCCGAATCGCCTTGATCCGCTCCTCCAGCTCCGGATCCGGCTTATTTTTGGGAAAGGTCAGTCTTCCGTAGTCAATGGTTCGCTTTCGGGAAATCTCGTCCCAGGTTTGGGCCTTCCGCAGCTCTTCCAGCTGGTATACCGTATCCCGCAGATTTGCCGCTGCCTTTTCCATGCCCTCCGTGCTTCCCGCCGCCTGGGCGCAGCCTTTCATCACCCTGATCTGGCAGTCCAGATATTCGTGCAGATCGTCGATGAGATAGCGTCCCCACACCGTCTCCGACGGGTCGGTGATCCCGCCCATATCCGCGGCATCTCCGCATTGCTTTAGCCAGGCTCCCGGATCCAGGTGACACCTGGCACTGTCATACACCTTCTGTATGATCTCCGGCACCAGCCGGTCATCCCGTCCCAGGCCCTGGGTATCCACCAGAGTGCGGAAATCCGGGTCCTCCCCGGCGTTTTCATAGGCCTGTTCCAGAATATCCGTGAGGATTTCCTCCCGAAGCTCCTGGCATTCGTTTTCATCCGCCATACGGAAGTCCGCCGCAATGTCCAGCCGATAGGCATATTCCCGTAGAAGGTCGCTGCAAAAGCTATGTACCGTGGAGATTTTTGTCAGCACCAGCCGCTGCATCTGCTTTTGCAGGTGCCGGTTCTCCGGCTCCTGGGAGATTCTCTCCGTCAGCTTGGCGGCAATCTTACCCCGCAGCTCTGCGGCGGCAGCCTTGGTATAGGTGATGATGACAAAATCATCCAGATTGGCAGGATCTCCGGGATCGGTCAGGTAGCCCATAAGGCGATCCACCAGAACCTTGGTTTTGCCGGAACCGGCCGCGGCGGATACCAGCAGCTCTCCGCCCCGGTTTTCCACTGCCTGCTGCTGTTCCCTGGTAAGCTTATCTGCCATTCCCCTGCTCCTCCTTCCCAATGGCCTCCCAGAACTGCTGGGGCTTCATGGCCTTATAGTTTCTGCGTCCCGCCACCGTCTCCTTATGGCACACCGGCCCGTAGGGGCAGTAAGCACAGGCGTCGTGGCTGGTTCCCCGGGTGTAGGGATTTGGCTCCACATTGCCCGAGACGATATCCTCCACCATGACAGCCAGGGTCTTGAAAATGTAGTCTTTCAGCATGGCCAGCTGTTCCCGGCTGGCAATGTCTCCGGAGAGGGAGCCGTCCTTTTTCACGGTGTAGTCCATTCGCTTGGGCTTTTCTCCCGGCTCCATGGCCTGTAATACCCCGTCGTCTTCCAGCAGCAGTCCCTTTCGCTTCCATTGAGACAGTCGCTCCTGTTCCGCTTCCCCCTCGGTCAGTCTTCCGTCTGTGGGAAGGAAGGGCGCTCTTGCCGGAAAATACTGAACTCCCGCAGGCACCGGACAGCTGCCCAATGCCTCATGGCCGCTTTCCCGGAGGGCAAAGAGATAGAGAAGCATTTGCAGACCCACTCCATTGAATACATCGCAGTAGTCAAAATCCTTCCTGCCGGTTTTGTAGTCCACCACCCGGTAGTAGATGCTCCCTCCGGAATGCCAGGTATCCATCCGATCCACAAAGCCTCGTAAAATCGCGTTCATTTTTTTGTTCGGTATTGCAATGGCAGGAAGGCCATCCGCGCCGCCAAAATCCACCTCAAAGTCCGCAGGTTCAAAAGCTGCCGCCTGAAGCTCCTGCCACAGCTCCCCTACCACCATGTCCAGCTCCTGGACATTCCGGCGGAACAGATAGGCCACACGCTGGGAGTCCAGCTCGCTGAATCGTTCCCTGGCGTATTCCTCACTGAATCGATGGGCGATTTCCTGGGTTTCCTCCCGGGATACCCGATGGAAGCCTCCCAGATCCCGAACCGTCTTGCAGGTGTGCTCCAAAACCGCGTGGACATAGGTGCCGAATTCCGCCGGATCGATCACCGCTTCCTTTCTCTCCCTGGCCCTCAGGCCGTATTTCAGGAAATAGGACAGACGGCATTCCGCCTGACGGTCGATCTGGGAGGCGGATAGGTTCAGGGTTTCGCCGTAAAGCCTGTGGATGTTGTTCTCCTCCACCTTCCCCAACCCATAATCCCGGCGTCGGCAGACAGATTCATAGTCCTCCCGGACATGCAGCTCCTCCGCTTCCTTTTCTCCATTCCACCGTGCCAGGTACGCCCCAGCTTCAAAGGGATCCGCCCAGGCAAAGCTCTGTCCCTCCGGAATTTCCTCCTCACCGCCGGCCAGCTCTGCCAGCCGCCGGAACACAAAGGAGGGCTGATCTCCCGCCGCATAGACCCGGATGCTTTCCCTGGCTCCGCAGAATACCCCATAGATTTCCGCGAATTCCGCCTGGACGCCCTCCATGGCGCCGCCGGTGAGAGGAACGCCCATTTCCCGGAGGGTAACACGCTCCTGATCCGTCAGCACACCGGTGGAGCCGGGATAGCCTGGCAGCTTTCCTTCCTCCGCACCCAGCAATATCAGGTGCTTCTGCTGATTGCATCGCATGGCCGTCACCGGCCCCAGCTGTACCGCGTCCAGCACCGGTGGGATGGTGCCCACATCATACTGGCTCAGCAGCAGCCGGAGAAGCCGGACAAAATGGTCGCTGTCCCAGCTGGTCTGCCCCAGAACGTCATACATCTGTTCCAGAGCGGACAGCAGGATCTCCCACAGCTGGTTCAGGATCTGTGCCTCCCGGTTGTCCCCGGCAGCGTCCAGTTCCTCCGCCATTTGGGCAAGGCTCTGTTCCAGGGAAATATCCCGCAGGAAGCCATACAGCGCCGTTACCTGCTCCCGCAGATTTTTTGCGTCCCGGAAGCCCTGGCGCAGTCGTTCCAGGGGTGTCACCACCAGAGTGCGGATTTCATTCAGCCAGGCCAGCTTTTCTTCCGATTCTTCTGATTTCACACCGCCGATGCCATCCGGATGATTTTTCCAGGGCGTCAGCCATTTCTGCCCCCGGATGCCCCAGAGAATTGCATAATTTTCCAGCTCGTCGCAGTCATCCGGACTTACCGGTGACAGAGCGGAACGGAGATAGCGAAGGATGCTTTTCTGGTCAAAGCCGGTCAGGGCAGCATCCAGCGCCGTCAGTACCGTGGCAATGACGCTTTTCTGTAAAATCTCCTCTGTACCGGACTGGTAGACAGGAATGTGGCAGCGCTGGAAGATCAGCTCCACCAAAGGCAGGTACACTGCCATATCCGTACAGACCAGAGCAATATCCCGGTAGCGGCTTCCCTGGGAGACCAGGGTACGCACCTGCCTGGCAGCGTCCATACAGACCGCATAAGGGCCCTGCCCCCGGCAGGCGTGGAGGACGCCGCGGGCGGCCCCCGCAGCAATGGGGCCCTGGAAAAGGCCCTCCTGTACCGGCGACAGGGGCAGCGTCTTCGGTGGCACGACCTGAATCTCCACCTTCACCCCGGCACGATTGGCGCATTGCAGCAGCTCCTTCGCCGTGGCTCCTGCCTTTTCAAAGGCCAGGAGCGAAGAATCCGGCCGGTCGCAGTTTAAGCTGACGGTGACGCTGGGGGAAACCTTGATCAGATGCTCCAGGATCGCCAGGTTCTGTCGGGTAAAATCCGGGAATCCGTCTATGTAGAAGACATGCTCTTCCCCGAAGGTGCCTTCCTCCAGCTGCTCCAGAAGCCAGGTCATCTGATCCCGGGGATCCCGTTTTCCCCGGCTGCACAGGGTGTCGTACCCTTCCATCAGCAGGGAAAGCTCCTCCAGCTTCTGGGCAAGGCTTCCCTCCGTCTGTTCCGAGGCGGCCTTCAGATCCTGGGACGTAATGCAACAGCGTTTGAATTCATCTACACCGTCAATCAGACCAGTGAGGAATTCCGGCTGGGTCTCCACTGCGGCATAGGCCTTGAGCTTGCTGGAAAGCTGCCTGGCCGCGGCAGCCATGGCCACCACCCGGCCTCCGCCGTCCAGGGTTTCCCGGGCGGCACTGCCCATGGTATCCGCCACCCGTCGGGCCAGACGGGTGAAGGACAGCACCTCCGCGTACCGGCTGGACGTATCTCCCGCTGCCATACACAGACGGCGTTCCGTATCGTGGGTGATCAGCTCCGGAACCATGAAAATCCGATTGCCCCGGCGCTCCCGAATGTCCCGGGCCAGCTGCTTCAATATCACATTGCGATTTTCTGTCCAGTCCCTGCCCAGCAGCAGATGGAGCATACCACCGCCTCCTTTATCTTTTTTCGTAATTGTATCACATTCCGCCCCTTCGCGCAACGAAAGCCTATCCGGGGAAGAAATAATTTTCCATCCGACCAAGGGCGTCCAGGAGATAAAACCGAACCTGGTATTCTTTTTCTCCGGTCAGCGCACCTGTAAGGGAGTCCGGAAAGCCCGCTCCCGCGGCTGTATCCGCAAAGCCCTCCGTGGTCGCTGGGACGCACAGGGTGGGAAATACCACGCACCACCAGTTGTGTCCTTCTCCTTCCCCGATGACAATTCTCAGCGCCTCATAGATTCCCGCAGGCAAAGAAAAGGTATCATACTCCCGGGTATCAAAGGCCTCCTTGCACAGAGAAACTACCGCATCTCCGGAATATCCGGCCTTTTTCAGGGTCTGATTTGCAACCGCCTGAATTTTGGGCAGATTTTCCTGTAAGTAGGCCTTCGCCTGCTCCACGTCACCCAGGCTTTTCAGATCCGCTTCCAGGCTTTCGATAACCGCATCCCGCACCCGAAGCTTTACCTCCTGATCCTCCCGGCTATCGGAATTGGCCACCACATGCAGGCGGATCAGCTCTTCATTCAGACGCTGCCGGTCTGCCAGCAGGGTACCGCCCCATACTGCCAGCGCTGCCATCAGGCAGATCCCGATTCGTTTCATTGCTTTCTTCATAAAAATTACCGTCCATACTAAGATACCCTCAGTATGGACGGCGTTTTCCAGGATTATACAGGTTTGGCAATAAAAATATCGGGATAGTTTTCCTTCAACATGTTGCACACCACAGCGGCATATTCAAAGCTGGGCAGAATACCAAAAATGGCAGAGCCGGAGCCGGTCATCTGCTGGTTCAGCGCCCCATAGCTGTGGAAAATGGACTTGATATAATTCAGCTCCAGATGATCCGATGTGACGATTGGGTCGAAGACATTCCAGATGTTCTCTGCCACCTTACCAATATCCCCGGAAAGCAGGGCGCTTTCCATGGCCTGGTTATCCGGCCTCTCCGCGATGGCTACCGTGTCGATCTTTCGATACAGCTCCGGGGTGGAAACGGAAAAATCCGGCTTGCAGATCACGAAGAAGCAATCCGGCATATCCGGAAGCTTCCGAATTCTCTCTCCCCGTCCCTCCACCATGGCTGTGCCGCAGAGGGTACAGAAGGGTACGTCGCTGCCTACCTGGGCGCCCAGCTCTGCCAAAGCCAGAATGGATAGCGGCGCTCCATAGTGCCGGTTCAGCGCACGGAGGACTGCCGCCGCGTCCGCACTGCCGCCGCCCATGCCGGCCCCGGAGGGAATCCGCTTCAGAATCCGGATCTCCAGGCCGTCAGGATCCTTTCCCAGGCTGTCACAGAAGAGCTTCGCCGCCTTCCAGGCCAGGTTCGTTTCATCGGTGGGAATGCCCTCCCTGGAGCACAGAAGCTTCCAGGGCTTTCCGGTACCGACGTCAATTTCAATATCATCCCGGACGGAGATGGTCTGCATCACACTTTGCAGATCATGATATCCGTCCTCCCGCTTTCCCAAAACGTCCAATGTCAAATTCAGCTTGGCAAAAGCGCCCTCATATAAGGTGGTCATAGCTATCCCTCACTTTTCTATTCCGGATTTACCAATCAGTATACCGTAAATGGATGAACTTTGCAATCCATATTCTGATAAAATCGAAAAATGCGCACATCCTATCCCTATCCGATCATGGAGGAGGGAGATTATTTTGGATACCATCGCACTGATACTGTCCATTTTAGGCTGCGTCAACTGGGGCCTGGTGGGAATTTTCAGACTGGATCTGGTTGCCTTGCTCTTCGGCGGTTCCGGGTCCCTGTTCAGCCGTATCGTGTATACGGTAATCGGTCTTGCGGGACTGTGGTGCATTTCCTTTCTGTTCCGAAGGAAAACCTTCACAGACGCCGGCTAAAAGACGAGGCCGCCTCACCTTTGTGGGGCAGCCTCGTTTTTCTTAGGGAAGCTCTGATTAAATCGGCAAGAGCTGGCAGCGAGAGATTTTGGCTCAGCCGAAAGTTCTCAAAATGTG
>CAYMWT010000036.1:0-13883 GCA_964394055.1 uncultured Oscillospiraceae bacterium | reverse complement strand
TTACCGGCCTTGATCTTCAGTGCCAGCGGAATCTTGGAAGAGCAGACATAGCCGCAGCTTCTGCACTCGATGCAGTCCATAACGTGCTGCTCCTTCATGCCCTGCCAGTTCTCGGTATCCGCGTACTTGGCAAAGTAGAGGGGCTTCAGCTCCATGGGACATACGTCCATACACCGGCCGCACTTGATGCACTCCACAGGCGTGGAATGGTCGGTTTCCACGGCGATGATGCCGTTGGAGCCCTTCATAATGGGTACATTGTAATCGCTCAGGGGGAAGCCCATCATGGGGCCGCCCATCTTCACGGTGATATCCTCGCCCACGATGCCGCCGCAGTAATCGATCAGCTCCTGAACATTGGTGCCGATCTTCACAATGTAGTTGCCGGGCTTTGCCATGTGCTCGCCGGAAACGGTGACCACACGCTCCACAAGGGGCATTCCGGTACGGACAGCGTCGGCGATGGCCTTGGTGGTGCTGATATTGCCCACCACGCAGCCTACGTCGGCAGGCAGTCCGCCGCTGGGAACCTGACGTCCGGTGACCCGCTTAATGAGCATCTTTTCAGCGCCCTGGGGGTACTTGGTTCTGGCAGAGACAACCTCGATACCGGGGATATCCTTGACCTTCTCGGTCATGAGTTCGATGGCGTCGGGCTTGTTGTCCTCAATGACGATGTAGCCATGTTCCGCGTTGACGGTCTTCATCATGATCTTCAGGCCGTAGATCACGTCGTCGGCATACTCCAGCAGCACCCGATGGTCAGCGGTGAGCAGAGGCTCACATTCGCAGCCGTTTAAGAGAATGGTGTCCACGGGCTTCGCGGGCTTGAGCTTGACGGAGGTGGGGAAGCCTGCGCCGCCCATACCTACGATGCCCTTCTCCCGGATCAGGGCCACCACATCGTCCTGGGTCAGACTGTCGGGGTCGGCCACAGGCTTGACGGATTCGTGGATGGTATTCTTAAAGTCGTTCTTGATGACCACTGCGTCCATGGGGCAGCCGCGGGTAGCGTGCATTCTGGGCTCAATGGCGGTGACCACACCGCTGACGCTGGAATGGACGGTGCAGCTGATGAACCCGGCGGATTCGCCGATCTTCTGGCCCACCTGGACGTAGTCGCCTACAGCCACAACGGGAGTTGCGGGCGCGCCGGCGTGCTGGGACAGGGGGATCACCACCTCCGCAGGCTCGGGGAAGCGAACCAGAGGCAGATGCTCTGTCAGCTCCTTTCGCTCGGAGGGATGGACGCCGCCGTAGTAACCGGCGAACCGGCTGTCCCGGATGGAATCCACATATTCCTTGGTCTTCTTGAAATTCACCTTGGCGTAGTCCCGGATCTGGACAGGCTGCTTCAGGAACTCCTCCAGACGGCCCTGCTCCTTCAGGCGCTGGTAGATCTTCTCCCAGGCGCAGTCCTTACCCGGGTCAACCTCGCACTTGCCGTTCTTGGCGCCGCCGCACTGGCCGTTAACCAGGCTCTTGGAGCAGTCCACAATGGGGCAGATGCCGCCGGTGATGTTCAGGTAGCACTGATCACAGGCGTCGCAGGCCTTCTTTGTCAGGGCCATGCCATGGTAACCGGTGTAGTTCAGGGAATTGCTGGCAGCGTAAACCGGCAGACTTTCCTTGTAAAAATCCGCCACGGTCTGGATGCCCAGGCCGCAGGCCGCCACCAGAATGTGCTCGGTACCCTGGGGAATCTGATCCTTCAGCGCCTTGATGGTCTGGGTCTTGTTGCACAGGAAGTCCACCCTTGCGGTGCCTGTTACGGTTTTCCCCGCCTCAGAAGCGACCTTCACAAGGGCTTCGCATTCCTCCTCTTCCAGAGAGGTGAATTCCTTGAAACACTTGTTGCAGGCAATGATGAAGAGATTGTCCTTGCCATCCAGCAGGGCCTTCAGCTCATCCATTGCCTTCAGCCGATACTTCGTATAATTCTCCAATTGCTTACCTCCTTACATGATGCGCTCCGTCCCGCCCCCCGGCAGTTCCAAAGCGCATTCGGTTTCAGAATATCAAAAGAGATGTTATGACAGCGGCATACAACCGCCTATCCCTTTTATTATAACAGCGTTTTGCGAAAAAGCAACTGAAATTCCCCAGATTCGTCCCATCTTTCTCTCCCGGGCATTTTCTCTCTGCCAAACATATCCCCCATCAGAATTTGATGGGGGATACACAACATTTTTTACTTGGAGAATTTGCCGCTGGGCTTCTTTGTCAGCACCACAACCAGGGCTACCGCTGCGCCCACAGCGCAGACCAGCGCCACACCGCCGATGACCAGCACCCATGGAAACTCCCCTTGCGCTGCCTTTGGCTCCCCTTCCACCTTCTGGTAGGCGCATTTGGTGCAGGTGAAGGTCACGGTTCCGTCCTCGTTTTCTGTGCCCGCATCCCAGGTGTGAGGGCCTTCCTCCATCACCATGCCGCAGCTGCACAGGGATTGATGGTTTTCTTCGTCGTATGTCCATTCCGCGCCCTCGTGGACATGGTTCAGAGGCGGCTCCAGCTCCTTGCCGCAGACCGTACAGACCTGAGGTGTATCCTCCGTGGCCGGTTCTCCGGGCACATGGGCCAGGTGATCTCCCTCCATGCCGCAGATGGCGCATACGTTCCAGTGGTATTCCTCGTCATACTGGAAGGCATCCCCGTAGGAATGGGCGTTTTCCGAGACATAGCCGCAGACCTTGCACACCGGCTCGCAGGGATTTTCAAATTCATGGGCGGCAAAGTCCTTCCGATCCCCGCAGCCCTCGCAGGCATGCCAGTGGCCGGAGGCGTCGGAGGTGTATTCACTCTGGTATTTATGGACATGCCCCAGGGCCTTGGTCATCACATAGCCGCAGGTCAGGCAGATCTGATCCTTGTCCTCCGTTGCGGCAGGGCCGGGGTAGTGATCGCCCATGTCCACCTTTTCTCCGCAGACGCTGCAAATATGCCAGTGTCCGCTGCTGTTTTTTTGCCAGACCGCCCCCGGCTTATGGGAGGCATCCCGCATGGCGTAGCAGACGTTGCAGTCCGGATCGCAGGCATTGTCATAGGTATGGGGCAGCTTGGGAACGGTATGGGTCTGCTCCGTTCCGCAGATCTTGCACTTGACCTTATTGGAGCCGTCCTTCTCGCAGGTTGCCTTGGCAATGGTTTCCACGATCTCCCAGACATGCTCATGGGGCGCCTCTGTGGGAGCTGTGGTCTCCTTGGGCGGATCTTCCTTGGGAGGTTCTTCCTTAGGCGGCTCCTCTTTGTCCGTGTTGTCTTTGTCCGTATCGTCCTGATTCGTGTCGTCCTGTTTGGTGTCGTCCTTGTCCGTGTTCTCTTCCTCTGTCAGCTGGATGCCTTCCTCCAATGGGCTTTTCTCGTCTTCCGCCAAAACCGGCAGGGCCAGGGATACCAGCAGCACCAGGCACAGCAGCAGGGATAGTAAGCTTCTGCCTTTCATGTTTTCCGCCTCCTCTTGTTTTTCCTGATACTGCCATTATACCTGCTTCCATCCCTCTTGGCAATCCCAATTTATCATCTTTTTCACGCTTTTGCCTTTTCATTTTCCCTTTTTCCATGTATACTGAAAGAAAAAATTTTTAATCTGAAACATTTTCCTTTTCCCATGCGTGTTAGGGGTGAAAAGGCCAACAAACGGAAAGGATGTGACCATATGACAGAAGCCTTTTTGTCCTGGGCCATGAAGCTTCATGGCGATGCCGTGTACCGGCTTGCCCTGTGCCGTCTGCAAAACACAGCTGACGCCGAGGACATTTACCAGGAAACCTTCCTTCGCCTGTTCCAGGAAAGCCAGGCCCCCTCCTGGGACGACGAGCATCTGAAAGCCTGGCTCCTTCGGGTAACCATCAACAAATGCACCGATATCGCAAGAAAACGGAAACATACCGTCCCTCTGACCCCGGAGGACATACCCGACCTGACCATGGAGGGCGACTACAGCAGCATAGAGCTGTGGGACGCCGTCAGCCGTCTGCCGGAAAAATACCGGATTGTCTTCCACCTGTACTACGGCGAAGGATACAAAACCCAGGAAATCGCCGACCTGCTTTCCATCCCCGCGGCCACCGTCCGGGTCAACCTGAACCGGGCCAGAGCCATTCTCAGAAAGGAGCTTACCTGCAATGACAAAATATCCTGATTTTACCGATGATTACCGGAATCTCAGCCAGAGCATCCACGCCCCCGCCCATTTGCAGGCCAAGGTTCTGGACGCCCTCCGGGAGGGCGAAGCCCAAAAGCCTCAAAAGGCCCGGAAGAGAGGGCGCTACAGCCGTGGCTTCTCGCACCTGCAAAAGGCAGCCATTGCGGCGCTGATCGCTCTGCTGATCCCCGTCACGGCTTTTGCTACCGTCAAGGCCACCGGAGGCATCCGGGAATGGCTCGCCTTGCGGGGCGTCAAGGACATGGAAGCGGTGGAGACCCTGGTGAACACCTTCCCCACCCAGCCGGAGGAAACCGTTCCCGACGGTCAGGAAAAATACATGGAGTTTACCGTGCTGGAAGCTCTGTGCGACAGTCAGAGCGTTTTTGCCACAGCAGAAATTAAACCTCTCACCGATAAATACCTGCTGGTTCCCGGCGAACTGGGCATCAATGAACCCATGAGCTGCATGGTGATGGAAGGCTACCAGGGTGACCCGAGCATGACCATCGAAGACTATGCCGCCTCCATTGGCAAGGAGATCATGCTTGCCAGTGTCACGATGGGTGTGGAAGGCTCTCCTATGTACCTAGGCAGATGGTCTACCGTCAAAGCGGACGGTACCATCCTCCAGAATTTCTCCGGAACCAACGACCTCGGTTCCCAAACGATCCCGGTAAATGTGACCTGCCTGTACCAAACTCTGGACCATTCCATAAGGGAACAATATGAATACCAGATCGAGTTGACGGACAACAGCACAAGAACCCCTGTCAAAACCTTCACCAAGTTCTCCGACACCTCAGAACTCAATGTACAGATGAAAGAAATGGTCATCGAGAAAACGGAACTGGGCTATACCGTCACCGCCACCTATCAGGCCCTCCCCTCAGCGACCTATCATGTAAGTCTGCTGGACGCTCAGGGAAATTTCCTGATGGGGCTATCCAGCGGTATGCCCGTCCGTGATGAAAACGGCATTGTTACCGTGGTCAGCAGCTACACGGATATTCCCTCCTTTGAAGGGCTTCAATTTAAGCTGATTGGCCACGATGACTACCACCCCTCTGACAAGTACGGCCCCTATCAGATTCTCGGCTGACACAAAAATCCCGGCAAGCAAATCGCTCGCCGGGAATCCATTTATCCAAAAAGTTTCTTCATGGTACGCTCCCACCAGCCCATTTCCAGGCAGTAGCCGCCGTAAACATAGCCGGACACATCGTCCTTGTTCACCTGGTACCACACATGCCCGGCAGAGTTTTCAATGCTTCCGGTGATGGTGAGCTTTTCCCCTGCCCCAATCTGGGCAATGGCAACGGAACGGGCATCGGTATAGTTGCTGCAAGGCAGGCTCATCAGCTCCGTGTCCTTTCCGGCCCAGAGGGTCTGCTCCTTCCCTTCCAGCTTGCCGCATTGCCGGAGGTAGGTTTCCGGAAGGCTTTTCCGGGAATAGGCCAGCAGCATGTCCACCGCGTTTTTGTCCTCATACAGGGCATACATCTGGCTTCGCAGAAGCTGCCGATCCACTGTCACCGTGCCTACCCGTTCCCCGATCTGGAAATCGTTGTACACCGCGTAATAGGTGGAGTCGATCAGCTCCGTAAACTGACCAAAGTCACCGTCTCCAATGAGCAGGCAGCCCGCCGACCACATGGCCCCCTGAATGGTGTGATTGACATTCCGGGTGTGAATGTTGATCATATCCGCCCGGGAGGTCACATAGCCCTCCGGACTCATATACACCGCGGGCAGGGTGCCGTCTTCCTGACTGGTGCGGATATGGAGGGCCTCATATTTGCCCCCGTGCTTTACGGAGTAGACCTCATAAGTTCCGTCACAGATGGTGGCAGGGCCAACCTCTCCCACCTCATCGATATTCCATGCCCCATATTCCAGGGGACGATCCGGCAGGGTGCTGCAATTGTCGTTAAAGTAGCTGACCTGAAGCTTTCCCGTCTCGCTGAGCCGGATCACCACGCACACGGCGGAGACCCGGTAGTAGGAGATATCGGACAGGACGGGGTCGGCCATATTGTCCGACGCCCCCTCGAAGAAAAACACGGCGCTGTAGCCCTGGGAAAGGGTCTTTCGGATGGTTTGGTTATTGCGCAGATAGTAGCCGATCATGGTCTCCACATAGTCCCGGCGTTCTCCGCTGTCCATAAGCTTGCTCAGATCCGGATAGTAGCTGGTTCGGTCAGCGGCGGCAGCGGGAAGGGGCAGCATCACAGCCATCAGCAGCACCAGAGAAAGCAATCGAAAAAAGCGTTTTTTCATGGATTTACCTCGGTATCAAAGTAGGGATAGTTTACCATCTTTCTTAGTATACGTCAATGCTGCCCCTGGTTATTTCCCTTTTGTTTACAATTGTGTAAACATTTTTGCCCCATGACGAGCATGCACCTGTTCGTCATGGGGCATTATTTCCTTGGGAAGCTCTGATGAAATCGGCAAAATATCCGCTACTCAGCCGCAGACGATTTATTCAGAGTTTCCCTTGCTTTTGTCAGGTCGTCCAGATTGCCCAGGTCGTCCGGGTCAATCAGGTACGCGCCCATCTGAGACAATAGTCTTGCGCTCTCGCTGCCATCCCGGAAGCAGGCCACCGGGCTCCAGCCATGGCGCAGGTTCTTCACTGTGCCGTCCCAGGTTCCCCCACGATAGGGCCTGGCCTGAGCCACCATCACCATCCAGCCCAGGGCGTGGATGCACCGGTTCCGGCTCAGCGCCCGCTGGGCGGAAAAGGGTGCCAGATAGTCCTCCTCACTGAGCAGCAGCTGATTTCGCAGGGGATTGTGCCTTGCCAGCTCGTCGGCCACAATGCTGATGACCCGGCCGCCTGCCATCAGACAGGCATTCTGGGCCGTGCGATCCGCGCCCCGGGCATTGCCGGAAACCAGGGTCAGCCCCTGCATGGCGGCCTCATAGCCTACCCGTTCCGCGAAACGGCCATTTTCCTGCCGCAAGTCCCGGCTGCCCACCAGGGACACTGCCGGGGTGTGGAGCAGGGACAGATCTCCCTTGGCCCAGAGACAGCCGGGAGCGTCCAATCCCAGCCGCTGCCGCAGCAGGGCCGGGTAGTCCTCACTGACCCGGGTGACAGGGATGCAGCCCTGATTTTTTCCCAGACGCAAATACCTGTCCAGCTGCTTTTCGTCTTCCAGAAGCCCCGTGATCCGCTGGGCCATATCCCTTCCATAGCCCAGGGCGAGCAGATCCTCCTCCCGGAGCTGCCGATCCTCCCATTCCGGCCATGGAGCGCTCTGCACCCGCAATGCCAGGGTACGCAGCTGAGCCGTAGTCAGAACCGGACGGCTGGGATCCCCCAGATGGCTGCTCAGCAGCAGGAAGCCCCGTTCCCGGGGATTCAACGGAATCTCCTTTTCTTCACCGGTGGGGGCGTAACCACAACTTCCTCACTCAGGTTCCCGTTTTCGTCCAGGAGCATGGGGGCAATGGTGAAGTTGCAGAATTTGCAGATCTCCTCCAGCTTTGCCTTCTCCGGGAAGTTGCTCACCAGGCTCCAGGCCACGCCCTTCTTCTTAGCCCGGCCTGTCCGGCCGATCCGGTGGACGTAATATTCGTTTTCCTCCGGGATATCATAATTGATCACGCAGTCCACATCGTCCACGTCAATGCCACGGGAGGCCACGTCCGTGGCAATGAGGATGGGCAGCTTGCCCTCCCGATAGCGCTGCATGGTCTTCTCCCGCTGGCTCTGGTGGATGTCCCCATGGATGCAGTCGCAGTCCATGCCCGCCCGCTGGAAATCGTCACACAGCCGCTGACACATATGCTTGGTATTGCAGAAGATCATCACCCGCTCGTAGCCCTGGCTGCGGATCAGCCGCAGGGTTTTCTCCGCCTTTTCCAGGGGCGTACAGCTGAGGCTGTACTGGTCAATGTCCGGCCGATCCTCCTGTTTTGGCTCCACGGTGATCTCCACCTCGTCCCGCTGGTACATCCAGGACACGGTCATGACCTCCTGGGAAATGGTAGCGGAGAACAGGCCCAGGTTCCTCCGGTTCTTCACCTTGTCGATGATCCGGGTCACATCCTTGAAAAAGCCCATGTCCAGCATCCGATCCGCCTCATCCAGCACCACGGTCTGGATCTTGTCCAGACGGATGGTCTTCCGGTTGTAGTGATCCATCAGCCGTCCGGGGGTGGCCACCACGATCTGGGGCTTCCGTTCCAGCTGCTTGATCTGACCGCCGATGCCCGCGCCGCCGTAGAGCACCGCCACCCGGATGCCCTGATAGTAGGTTAGTAATCCCCGCAGCTCGTCTCCGATCTGGATGGCCAGCTCCCGGGTAGGTGCCAGGATCAGGCCCTGAACTCCCTCCACGCTGGGGTCAATGTGCTCGATCATCGGGATGCCAAAGGCAAAGGTCTTGCCGGTGCCGGTAGGGGCCTTGGCAATGACGTCCTTCCACTGCATAAAGTGGGGGATGGCCTCCGCCTGGATGGTAGTTGGATAGCCGTAGCCCTTCTGCTCCAGGGCCTTCAGCATAGCCGGGGACAGTCCCAGGCTTTCAAACGTTACTTCCATGGTTTTCTTTCCTTTTTTCAGTTTATTTCTGTTTGTCTCGTATTGTAGCATCTTTTTCATCTGTTTTCAACCATGATCTTTCCGCCCTGTTCTCCTCTTCTTATCAGAAATTTAAGGAACCCTTCCCATCTCCGTGGTGGACAAGGACGAAAAAATATGCTATATTGTAGGATATGATATTTTGTCCTATCGATAAGGAGGGTACAAATGGGTAAACTCATTGTACTGGAAGGAACCGACGGCTCCGGAAAGTCCACCCAATTTTCACTTCTGACCAAGCGCCTGGCCGAGGAAAACCGGGCCTTTCAGCGTCTGGTCTTTCCCCAATACAGCGAAGAAAGCTCCGCCCTCATCCGGATGTACCTGGGCGGCGAGTTCGGCGCCTCCCCTTCCGATGTGAACGCCTACGCCGCCTCCGCCTTTTACGCTGTGGATCGGTATGCATCCTATAAGAAGGTATGGGGGCAGTGGTATGAGCAGGGCGGTCTGGTGGTCTCCGACCGATACACCACCTCCAACGCCGTCCATCAGGCCTCCAAGGAGCCTGTCGAGACCCGTGGAGACTTTCTCAAGTGGCTGTACGATTTTGAATATGGCAAGCTGGGCCTGCCCAGACCCGATCTGGTCATTTACCTGGATGTTCCCACGGACTTTACCGCCCGGATGATGCGCCGCCGGGAAGCGGATACCCATACCCAGGCGGACATCCATGAGCAGGACTTAGACTATCTTGCCACCTGCCGCCGCACCGGCAAGGAGGCCGCCGCCTATTATGGCTGGACGGTGATCTCCTGTGTAAAGGACGGCGTCATGCGTACTATCGAAGACATTCACGAAGAAATCTACCGCCATGTGGCGGCATGTCTGGAGGATACACTATGATTTATATGCTGCTTGGAACCGGCTTTGAGGAAACGGAAGCTGTCGCGCCCCTGGATCTTCTCCGCCGGGCTGGTATTTCTGTGGCCACCGTTGGCATTTCCGGGAAGGTAGTCACCGGAAGCCATGGAATTCCCGTTGTGGCCGATCTGGAAATCGGTGAGGTCGACCTGACAATTCTGGAAGGCGTGATCCTTCCCGGAGGCTTAGGCGGCGTCGCCTCTCTCCGGGGAAGCCGGGAGGCCATGGAGCTGATCCGCTTTGCCTGGGAAAATCACCTGCTCACCGCCGCCATCTGCGCCGGGCCTACGGTGCTGGCGGATCTGGGCATCCCCGATGGAAAAAACGCCACCTGCTATCCCGGCTGTGAGGACAAAATGGGCGCCGCTCACATGGTGGAAAACGCCGCTGCCGTCACCGACGGAAACCTGATCACCGGCACCTCCGCGGGCTGCGCCGTGCCCTTCGGTCTTGCCCTCATCGCCGCCCTGAAGGGCCAGGAGGCCGCCGACGCGGTGGCCCGTCAAATCGTAATCCGTTAAAAGGAGTCTGCTATGGATAATACCCAATTCCCACAGGAGGACGACTTCCTGCCCAAGGATGCCGCCCCTGTTCAGCCCGATCTTCCGGAGGAGCCGGAGATCACAGAGCTTTCCTTCTCCCCGGAGCCTGAAAGCGTTCCGGAGGAAATTCCCGCAGAGCCTGTCCCTCTTTCCCCGGAGGAGGCGGAAGAAGCCCCTGTGCTTCCTGCGGAATCCCCGGAAGAACAGACAGCTCTCCCCCCTGCCGATGAAGCGGTTTCTGAGCCAGAGGCTATCCCTCCCTTCCAGAGCGACAGTCTGGAAGCCCCGGATCTGGGTACGCCGCTGACCCCCGACGAGGATGCCCTGAACTTCCACGGCATACTGCGCCACGGGGAGCAGGAGCCGCCCTTTGATCTGTCTGTTCTGGATGACCCGGAACTGAATGCACCGGAGGAAGCACCTGTCCAGCCAGAGGCTCCGGAGGATTTAACCATCCTTCCGGATGCGGAACGGACGGAGCCGGAGGAAGGGCCTGCCGACCAGGAATACCGGGATGGCGGCCAGGATTTTGAAGAGATTATGGAAGCCCCTGCCCCTCAGCCGGAGGTTCCCCCTCACAGCCGTCCCGCCCGAAAGGGCCGTCCCAAGCGAAAGAAAGGGGAAGGTCTGCTGGGCATTCCCAACATTCTCACCACCATTGTGTGGCTGGCTCTGATTCTGGCCATCGGCGTCACTGCCGGGCGGATGCTGTGGGTCTGCGCCGCGGATGTGCTGGCCTTTGGCCGGGAGAATAAGCCGGTGACCGTCACCATCTACGAGGCCGACGATATGGATTCCATCACCGACAAGCTCTATGATGCCGGTCTGATCCGCTACAAGAGCCTGTTCCACCTCTACGCCTCCATTTCCGATGCCGAGGAGAAGATTCAGCCCGGTATTTACGACCTGAATACCCTGTATGACTACCACGCCCTGGTAAACTTCATGACACCCCGTTCCAGCCGTGAGGTCATTGAGCTGACCATTCCCGAAGGCTACACCTGCCGTCAGATCTTTGATCTGCTGGAAGAGAACCGGGTCTGCACCGCTGTGGATGCCGCTTCCTACGCGGCCAACGGCGAGTTGAAGGATTACTGGTTCCTGGAGGGTGTGACCCGGGGCGACAAATACTGCCTGGAAGGCTACCTGTTCCCCGACACCTACGAGTTCTATAAGAACTCCACACCCAGAGAAGCCCTGGAGCGGATGCTCAACAACTTCGAGAAGCGGTTCAGTGAGGAAATGCGGGCCCAGATCGACACCCTCAACGAAACAGTCACCGGCGGAGGCTACACCGTCCGGGAGGTCACCATTGTGGCCTCTCTGATTGAGAGAGAATCTGCCGCCCCCAGCGAAAGCCCTGCCATCGCCGGTGTCATCTATAACCGTCTGTTCAACTGGGACGGAAACCCCGCCTATCTGAACATCGACGCCGCCATTGTCTATGCCCAGGGCGGCAATGCCGAGACCATCGACACGAGCCTGGACAGCCCTTACAACACCTATACCCATACCGGTCTGACGCCTACCCCCATTTCCAACCCCGGTCTTGCCAGCCTGCAGGCTGCCCTGTCTCCGGAGAGCCACAACTACTATTACTATGTTCTGAATCCCTCCACCGGTATGCACGCCTTCGCCACCACCCAGGAGGAACACAACGCCAACATTGCCGCCTTCTACGGCTAAGGGAGGCACTATGAAAAAACTGGAACTGCTCAGTCCCGCAGGGGATATGGACAGGCTGAAAATGGCCGTTGCCTACGGCGCGGATGCCGTATATCTTGCGGGCACCAGCTTTGGAATGCGCTCCTTCGCGGGGAATTTCTCCCCGGAGGAGCTGCCCGAGGCAGTCGCCTATGCCCATGCCCATGGTGTGAAATGCCATGTCACCGTTAACACCATGCCGAGAAACGAAGAAGTATCTCTTCTTCCCGCCTATCTGGAACAGCTTCAGGACGCCCGGGTGGACGCCCTGATCCTGGCCGATCTGGGTGCCTTCACCCTGGCCGGGAAGTACGCCCCCAAATGCCAGCGGCACATCTCCACCCAGCAGTCCATTGCCAACTACGAATGCGCCCAGGCCTGGTTTGACCTGGGCGCGACCCGGGTGGTGCTGGCCCGGGAGCTGAGTCTGGGAGAGATCCGCACCATCCGGCAAAAGGTGGATCCCCAATTGGAGATCGAAACCTTCGGCCATGGGGCCATGTGCGTCAGCTACTCCGGCCGGTGTCTGCTCAGCAACTACATGACCGGCCGGGACTCCAACCGGGGCGCCTGTGCCCAGCCCTGCCGATACCAATACGCCCTGATGGAGGAAAAGCGGCCTGGGGAATACTTCCCGGTGTACGAGGACGAAAAGGGCACCTACATCTTAAATTCCCGGGATATGTGCATGATTGATCACCTGCCCGAGCTGATAGAGGCCGGAATCGACTGCATCAAAATTGAGGGCCGGGCCAAGTCCGCCTACTATGCCGCCATTGTCACCGGTGCCTATCGTCACTGCATTGACGATGCCTTTGCAGGCAAGGAATTGGATCCCGTCTGGCGGGATGAAACGGAGCATGTCTCCCACCGGGTCTACTCCACCGGCTTCTATTTTGGGGAGCCGGGACAGTATACGGAAAATTCCCGGTACATCCGCGACTGGCAGATCTGTGCCAAGGTGGATTCCTGCGACGAGAACGGGAACGCGGTATGCAGCCTGAACAATAAGTTCAAAGCCGGTGACGCTCTGGAGGTGGTAGGCCCCGACCTGCGGCCCTTCCCCATCACCGCCGGAGGTATGGCAGATCCGGAAGGCAATCCCTTGGAGGAGCCGAAAACGCCCCAGATGAAGTTCACCATACAGCTGCCCAAGCCTGTGCCACCGCTCAGTATGCTCAGAAGAAGCGTTGACCTATCGGCGAAATGATCAAAAAATATGCGCCTGCCAAAACCGGCAGGCGCATTTGCTGTCTTTTAGGGAAGCTCTGATGAAATCGGAAAGAGCTGACGGCAAAAGATCTGTCTGTCAGCCGCAGACGATTTATTCAGAGTTTCCTTAGTTTTTGAGGCTTTGCAGCGGGGCGGGAATCCGTCCGCCACGGGCGATGAAATTATCGCTTCCCTCGCTGTGGACAGGCATCACCGGAGCAGAACCCAGCAGTCCGCCCATTTCCACACGGTCGCCTACCACCTTATTGGGGGCAGGAATAATCCGAACAGCGGTGGTCTTGCTGTTCACCATGCCGATGGCCGCCTCGTCCGCAATGATGGCGGAGATGGTGGCTGCGGAGGTATCTCCGGGAACGGCAATCATGTCCAGGCCCACAGAGCAGACACAGGTCATGGCTTCCAGCTTGTCCAGTCTCAGGGTTCCGGCTTCCGCAGCCGCAATCATGCCCTCGTCCTCAGACACGGGAATGAAGGCGCCGGACAGGCCGCCCACATGGTTGGAGGCCATGACGCCGCCCTTCTTCACCGCGTCGTTGAGCATGGCAAGGGCCGCTGTGATGCCGTGGGCGCCGCAGACCTCCAGGCCCATCTCCTCCAGGATCCGGGCCACACTGTCTCCCACAGCAGGCGTAGGCGCCAGGCTCAGATCCACAATGCCGAAGGGCACTCCCAGACGCTTGGAGGCCTCCTGGCCCACCAGCTGGCCCATACGGGTGACCTGGAAGGCCGTCTTCTTAATGGTCTCCGCCACCACATCGAAGGGCTGGCCCTTCACGCCCTGCAAGGCATGGTATACCACACC
>CAYMWT010000035.1:4242-14130 GCA_964394055.1 uncultured Oscillospiraceae bacterium | reverse complement strand
TAGTCGATCCGCCATCCGGCGTTGTTCTTCCTGGCGTTAAACCGATAGCTCCACCAGCTGTAGGCCCCGGTGACGTCCGGGTTCAGAAACCGGAAGCTGTCCGTAAAGCCCGCTTCCAGAAGCTTGCCGAAGGCGTCCCGCTCTTCGTCGGAGAAACCGGCGTTTCCCCGGTTGGAGGCGGGATTCTTCAGGTCGATCTCCTGATGGGCCACATTTAAGTCCCCGCAGACGATGACGGGCTTGACGCCGTCCAGCTGCTTCAGATAGGCCCGGAAGGCATCCTCCCACCTCAGCCGATGGTCGATGCGCTTTAATTCCTGCTGGGCGTTGGGGGTATAGCAGGTGACCAGGAAAAAGGCAGGATATTCCAGGGTGATCAGCCGTCCCTCCGTATCCAGCGCATCGATCCCAATGCCATAGCGCACGCTGACAGGCGCCTGCTTCGCGAAAATGGCGGTGCCGGAATAGCCCTTTTTCTGGGCGTAGTTCCAAAAGGCATGGTAACCAGACAGAGGCAGGTCGATCTGCCCCTCCTGGAGCTTTGTCTCCTGAAGGCAGAAAAAGTCCGCGTCCGCCCCATGGAAAAAGTCCTCGAAGCCCTTCTGCACACAGGCGCGAAGGCCGTTTACGTTCCAGGAAATGAATTTCATTGTGTTTCCTCCGTGGCAATGGTGTCGTAGTGGTCTGTGAATATGAGATTGTCTGCCCCCATGGTGGCGGTTCGGGTTCCGCTGATGACTGTGACCGTGTCCGCCCGGGTCAGCTCCATACAGGTTCTGGTCAGGCAGGCGCAGGCAAGGGAAAAGGCGGCATCGGTCATGGAGGCGGGCATTTCGCTCAGGGTCAGGGTGACGGCGGCGTCCTCCCGTTCCACCGAGAGAATCCGGGTACCGACGGGCAGCGGCGCCCGCAGCTCCTCACTGGTTGGTCCGACCAGATACAGGGCCATGAGATACCGCAGATCCCCCCGATGACCGGAGGCCTCCCGCTCCTCGCCCTCCATAATGCGCTGACTGCTGCCATACTCAAACTGGGAGCGAAGATAATAGAAGGTGACAGGCTCCTTGAAGTGCTGTCCCTGGCCGGAGCATCCGGACAGAAGCAAAGCCCCAAGAAGCATCAGACAGAGCAGTCGTTTCATCCCTTATCCACCTCCGTATCAAAGGCAGGGAAGGAAACGGTGAAGGTGCTTCCCTGTCCCAGAGTGCTTTGAATGCGGATCTCTCCCCGGTTCCGCCGGACGATGGTACGGACGATGGAAAGGCCAAGACCGCTGCCGCCGGTCTGCCGGGAACGGGCCTTGTCCACCCGATAGAACCGTTCAAAAATGTGGCCGATGGCATCCTCTGGAATGCCCATACCGGTGTCGGAGACCTCCAGATAGGCGTTGTCCTCCTCCCGGCGGAGACGTACCGTGAGGCTGCCTCCGGGGATATTGTACTTGATGCCGTTTTCCATCAGATTGAATACGATCTGATACAGGTCGTCCTCCAGGATCAGAACCGGGGTGTCGTTGTCCAATTCCAGATGGAAGGTGATCCCGGCCTTCTCGGCGTTCTGCTGAAGCATCCGGGCCACCCGGCGTACCGTGGGAGCCATGTAGATGATCTCGTTTTCTCCGGCCTCCACGGCGCCCTCCGCCCGGGTCAGGGACAGCAGCTTTTCCGTCATGCGGTTTAGCCGTTCCGCTTCATTGCCGATGTCTTCCACAAACTCCCGGATGGTATCGGGATCCATGTCGTTTTGCAAAATGGAGTCCGTCAGCAGCTTAATGGATGCCAGTGGGGTTTTCAGCTCATGGGAGGCATCGGAGACAAACCGGCTGCGCTTTTGCTCAGAGGTTTGGAGCCGTTCCGTCAGGTCGTTGAATTCGTTGCCCAGAATGGTCAGCTCGTCATTGCCGTCCATGACCACCTTGTGGGAATAGTCGCCCTGCTGGATGATCCGCATGGAGGTCATGATCCGGTTTAGCCGCCGGGAAAAGGTATTGGAGAAGATCAGGGTGAAGACAACGATCACCAGCTCCAGGAAAAGGGAGATCCGGAGAAGGGTATTTTGCAGCGAGGCGATCAGCGCGCCCTGGGAGGTGTCGTGCTCGGTCATGTAGACACACCCGGCCAGGCTGCCGTAGCAGATGATGGGGGTGGCGGCCCGGGAATCCATGACGCCGTCGTGATAAAACCAGGAAAACACATCGTGGCCCTCCGGGGCGGAGGCGCCCATTTCCAGCGCCTGTACGATCTCCGGAAGCAGCACAAAGCTTCCCAACGCGGTGCCGTCGCTGTCATAGAGGGCAACACCGCTGGGATCCGTCACCAGCAGCCGGGTGATCTTCAGGCTTTCCATCTGGCTGACGATGCCGGACACAGTGGTGGGATTCAGTACCTCCAGGGTGGCGATCTCGTCAGAGGCCAGCTGGCATTTTTCAATCATGGAGGTCTCCTTGCTCTGGTAGAATAGCCTTTGGCTGATGCCGAAGCAGTAGATATTCAAAATCAGGAGCACCACAAAGGTGATGGCAACATAGGCCATGCCGTACCGGAACTGGGTTTTGCTGTAGCCCCGGCGGTTCTGTTTGTTATTTTCGGAAATAATAGCCAACGCCCCACTTCGTTAAAATGTATTTCGGTTCCGCCGGGTTTTCTTCCAGCTTCTCCCGAAGACGGCGGATGTGCACATCCACGGTACGGATGTCACTGCGGTACTCATAGGCCCAGATGGTATCCAGCAATGCCTCCCGGGAATATACCCGGTTGGGATTGCGCATGAGGAATTCGATCACGTCGAATTCCTTGGCGGTGAGATCGGCAAGGGTACCGTTTCGGTAGGCGTTCCGAGCGTCCAGATCCAGGGTGATGGTGCCGATGGTCAGGCAGCTCGCTGGCTCCTTCTTTCCGCTGCTGCCAGCCCGGCGAAGCAGCGCCCGAATCCGGGCCTTCAGCTCCAGGATGTTAAAGGGCTTTGTGAGATAATCGTCTGCCCCATGGTCAAAGCCCATGAGCTTGTCCATATCGTCGGCCTTGGCGGTGAGCAGGATAATGGGGATGTCGGAGAATTCCCGGATCTTGGCACAGGCCGTCAGGCCGTCCATTCCGGGCATCATCACATCCAGGACTACCAGATCCGGGGCTTGCTCCTCTACCAGCCGGACGGCATCCAGACCGTCGCTGCCGGTGATGACCTCGTACCCTTCGTTCTGCAAATTAAAGCGGATGCCCTTGACAAGCAGGGCTTCATCATCTACGACCAGTATTTTCATGGCTATCCTCCAATGGTAATGTAATTGAGTATTGCGTCAAACCGTTTTTCGCCGATGCCCGGGATGCTGAGCAGCTCTTCCACAGAGGAAAAGCCGTTGTGGCTTTTTCGGTAGTCTGTGATCCGCCGGGCCAGCTCCTCACCGATCCCGGGAAGCGCGGTCAGCTCTTCCGCGGTAGCGGTGTTGATGTTGATGGGGAAGGTGCTGGCAGGGGCCTCCGTCGGGGCTTCTGAGGTCTGGGCCGCTGTGGTGCTGACGGGAGACACAGGCAGGGCTTCCATGGACAAGGTTCCCTGACGGCTGTTCCGGCCAAGGAGAAAGCCCAGAAGGAAGCAGAAAAAGGCGACGGTCAGGCAGACAAGCAGGGGAAAGGGCTGTTTTTTCATCGGAACCCGCCTCCCGGATTGACTAAGACGTGGAAAGCTGTTATAATATAAGCTACATTATACACGATTTTTCACCGCCGGACAAGTCCGGCAATGGGATATTGAGGGCCAATTATGAAAAAAAATAGATTCTTTCTGATACTCCTGTGCCTGTGTCTGCTTCTTCAGCCGCTTACCCTGACCGTTTCCGCTGAGGAAACTGAGGCGTACACAGAACCCACAGTCGCGGAACTAGAGCCTGCGGCGACAGAGCCGGCCTTTGGCACGGTCTGCGTGAAGAAGGGCTGCCGCACCATTGACGGCATGACGCCTCTGGCCGGTTCCGACCGGAAGGTGTCAACCGCGCAATCTGCCTTCCTTTACGAAATCAACACAGATACCGTGGTATACTCTCTGAACCCGGACATGAAAATGGCGCCTGGCAGCCTGGTGAAGCTGGTCAACGTATGTGTTGCCCTGCAAACCCTCTCCATGGAGGATCGGGTGACCCTGACCTCGGATGTCTACCGGCTGCCTTCCGGCTCCAGCCACAGCGGATTGAAGCCGGAGGAAGAGGTGAGTGTGGAGGATCTGGCCTACTGTATGCTTCTGTATACGGGCAACGACGCGGCCATTGGTCTGGCCATCGCCGCCTCCGGAACCCAGCAGGCCCATGTGACCAAAATGAACAATTGGGTGGAGAGCATTGGATGCACCGATACCAACTTCACCAATGTCCATGGACTGGATTCCTCGGAGTGTGTGACGACGGCCCGGGACATGGCGAAAATCTACCGGGCGGCCATAAAAGACGAAACGGTACGGACGATTCTGGAGGCAAAATCCTATACAAAGCCCGCTACCAATAAAAACAAAAAATTCAGCTTCCGTTCGACCAACTATATGAGCGACAACGGCATCATTCAGCAGTTCTATGATGACCGGGTGAAGGGCGGCCTTGCCAGCTACAACCCGGTTTACGGAGCCTCTCTGCTGATCCACGCGGAATCCGGGGATATGGCCTATATCGGCGTGGTTCTGAACGCCACCCGTATAACGGTGGAGAATAAGCCCTGGGTGGTGACCACCTATGGTAACTATGAGGATATGACGGATCTGGTGAAGCTGGGCTTCAACAGCTTTAAGAACAAGCGGATCCTGTATCAGGGCCAGGCCCTGAGTCAGTTTACCGTAGCCGGCGGCGAATGCGATGTGATCGGGGAATGCGCTGTGGATATGGACTCCGTGGTGCCGGCTGCCGCGCAGATGGACAATCTGGTCATGAACTTCAAAATCGTGGACGGCAACCTGACCGCTCCCATACAAAAGGGAGAAATGATCGCCACCATGCAGATCGAATACCGGGGCAGCGTTATGGCGGAGACGGAGGTCTATGCCATGAACAATGTAAAGCCCGCGGATGGAAACGGTGTGACCATATATTCCGCCACATCTGACAGCCGGAACGGAGGCGGCTCCAGCTTCTTCTCCGTCCTGGGAACCATATGTGTCATCGGCCTTGGCATTGCCGCGGCTTATCTGGCCTTCAATGCCTATATGCGCAACCGGATCCGTGCTCGCCGCCGCAAGCGCCGGGCAGAGCGGAGGAGGAACCGCTGATGCTGAACTGGGAGGAACTGAAGCAGGTCTGCGCCGGGTGCCGAAGCTGTCCCCTGGCGGAGACACGGCACAATGTGGTCTTCGGTATCGGACAGGAGACTGCGGACATTGTGTTCATAGGGGAAGGCCCAGGGGAACAGGAGGATCTGACGGGAATTCCCTTTGTAGGCCCGGCGGGCCAGCTGCTGGACGATATGCTGCGGATCATCGATCTGGATCGGAAGGAAAACTGCTATATCTGCAACATTGTCAAGTGCCGTCCGCCCCGGAACCGGGATCCCCTGGAAACGGAACAGGATGCCTGCATCGGGTATCTGCGCAATCAGGTGGCCCTGGTGAAGCCCAAGGTGATCGTCTGCCTGGGCCGGATCGCTGCGAAGCGGCTGATCGACCCGGACTACCGGATCACCCGGCAGCACGGCGAGTGGGTGCAGCGAAATGGGATATGGCTTACTGCCATTTATCATCCATCCGCTCTGCTGCGGGATATCACCAAGCGGCCGGAAACCTTTGACGATTTGCTGAGCATCCGGGAAAAGCTCCGGGAGGTAAACGCCCGGGTCTGACACAATTTCATACAGGAAAAGCACCGGGGACGGGATTTCGGAAAGGAAGCCTGCTTGCCCGGTGCGGTCTTTACTTTTTGAAAAAGACGTGGTATGATGAACTCCATAGTTGATAAGAAGGACGGAGAACCTTTTATGAAACGAATGATCGTTGCGATCCTGGCCGCGGCCCTGGTGCTCAGCGGCTGCACAGTCCAGACACAGTCGACGGCTTCTGAGCCAACGGCGATGGAAACCGTCCGGGAAGCCGAGACTCCCCAGGGTGCCCCTGTCACCTTTACGGATGACCTGGGCAGAGAGGTCACGGTGGAGAATCCTCAGCGGGTGGCGGCGCTGATTGGCAGCTTTGCGGATATCTGGTGCCTGGCAGGGGGCGCGGACTCCCTGGCTGCGGCGGCCAACGATGCCTGGACCTCATTTGACGATCTGCCATTGGAGGGGGTGACCAACATCGGTTCCTCCAAGGATCTGAACCTGGAGCTGGTGATTGCCTCGAATCCGGACTTTATCATTGCCAGTTGCAACACCGCCCTGGATCTGGAGCTGGAACCAACCTTTGCCTCCATGGGCATTCCCACGGCATACTTTGAGGTCAGCACCTTTGACCAGTATCTCCATATGCTGGAAATCTGCACCCAGATCACCGGGAAGACCGATGCCTACCGGCTTCACGGCACAGACATTCAGGCCCAGGTGGACGCGGCCATGGCCCGGGCAGATGGCAGCGCTCCCAGGGTACTCTATATCCGTTCCTCTTCTTCCAGCTGTAAGGTGAAGAACAGCGAAGGAAGCGTTCTGGGAGAGATGCTCCATGACATGGGCTGTGTGAACATTGCGGACAGGGATACAGGCCTTTTGGAAAATCTGAGCATCGAGGCCATTATGATGGACGATCCCGATGCCATTTTCCTGGTATACCAGAGCGCCGACCCCAGTGTGGCGGAGGAGACCTTCCAAAAGGCCCTGGGCACAGATCCCGCCTGGGCTACCCTTCGGGCGGTGAAGAAAGGCAGGGTGTATGTGATGGATCAGAAACTGTTTAATCTGAAGCCGAATGCAAAGTGGGGGGACGCCTATGAGCAGCTTGCGGACATCCTTTACCCGGCTGCGTAGCCATCCGCTGGCCATATGCATGGCATTGCTGGGCATTCTGGTGGTGCTGGCCGCCGTGAGCATCTGCGTTGGCGCGGTGGCGGTTCCCCTGAAGGCGGTGGCAGAGGCCTTGCTTCATGGGGAAAATGCCAGCGTTTACGGCAGAATTGTACTGTATTCCCGGCTGCCCCGCACCTGTGGAAGCATACTGGCGGGAGCGGCCCTGGCGGTCTCCGGAGTGATCATCCAGACGGTGATGGCGAACCCTCTGGCAGCCCCCCATATCATCGGTGTTAACTCCGGGGCGGGATTGGGAGCGGTGCTGTGCTGCGCCTTTTTCCCGGCGGCGGTGAATTGGATCCCGGCGGCGGCGTTCCTTGGTGCTCTGGCGGGCACCATGCTGGTGCTGCTGTTTGCCCAACGCACCGGAGCCTCCCGGATCACGCTGGTTCTGGCGGGCGTTGCCATTTCCGGGATGTTCAGCGCCGGAATCGATACGGTGCTGACGCTGGTGCCGGATGCTCTCACCGGATATACGGACTTTCGGGTAGGCGGATTAAACGGTGTGACCATGGCAAAGCTTCTGCCCGCCGCGGTGATGATCGCCATTGCCATGGTTGCTTCCTTCAGTATGACGCCGCAGCTGGATGTGTTGGCCCTTGGCAGTGAGACGGCCCAAAGCTTAGGGCTGTCTGTCCGGCCTGTGCGGCTGACACTGCTGATCTTGGCCGCTGCTATGGCGGGAGCTTCCGTCAGCTTCAGCGGCCTGCTGGGGTTTGTGGGGCTGATCGTGCCCCATGTGATGCGCACCCTGGTAGGGGAGGACAGTCTTCCGCTGATGGGGGCTTCCGCTCTGGGCGGGGCAATCCTGCTGACCTTCTGCGACCTTCTGGCCCGCACGGTGGCATCTCCCTATGAAATTTCCGTGGGCATTGTGCTGAGCTATATCGGTACACCCTTCTTCCTGTGGCTGCTGGTGCGCCAGAGAGGGGAGAGAACCCATGATTGAGCTATGCAATTTAAGCGCCGGTTACGGCGACACCATGGTACTCCATGACATTTCCCTGTCCATCCGTCCCGGAGAGGTGCTGATTCTGGTCGGCCCCAATGGCTGCGGCAAAAGCACCCTTCTGCGCGCCACCCTGGGGATGCTTCCCAAATCCGGCGGAGAGATCCGGCTGGATGGGCAGGAGATTTCCGCCTGTTCCACCAGGGACATTGCCCGAAAGGCGGCCCTTCTGACCCAGTCCCGTGGGGTGCCCAATATCACGGCCTATCGGATGGTGCTCCACGCCCGGTTTCCCTACCTGAATTATCCCCGGCAGTACCGGCAGGAGGATCATCAAATTGTGGAGGATGCTCTCCGCCGGATGGATGCCTGGGAGGTGCGAAACCGGCCCATGCCCACCCTCAGCGGCGGACAGCGGCAAAAGGTATATCTTGCCATGGTGATCGCCCAGCAGACCCAGACGGTTTTGATGGACGAGCCGACCACCTACCTGGATGTTTCCCATCAGTTTCGAACCATGGCCCTGGCAAGGGAACTGGCGAAAGAGGGAAAAGCGGTGGTGATGGTGCTCCATGATCTGCCCATGGCCCTGCACAACGGGGATCGGATCGCGGTGATGGAGCAGGGGAGAATGGCAGGACTGGGAACTCCCGACGAAGTTTTCCAAAGCGGTGTTCTGAACCGGGTGTTTCATGTGAATGTATTTCGGGCCGATACCCGGATGGGCGTCCGCTATTTCTGCGGCCCGGAGGAAGGAGAGGGATAATATGGCCTGGTTTCCGTTTTTTACAGAGCTGTCCGGAAGGGAAGGGCTGATCGTGGGCGGCGGAACCGTTGCCCTGCGGAAAATCCGGAAGCTTCTGCCCTTTGGCCCCAGGCTGACGGTGGTCGCCCCGGAGATTCAGCCCCAAATCCGGGAGATTTCCGGGCTGACACTTTTGGAACGTCCCTTCCAGCCGGAGGACATGAAAAACAATTTGGCCTTTGTCATTGCGGCAACGGATGATTCGGAAGAAAATCACGCCATCGCCGCTGCGTGTCGGGAAAGAAAGATTCCGGTGAATGTGGTGGATGATCCCAAGGCCTGTACCTTCCTCTTTCCGGCTCTGGTACACAGGGGAAAGCTGACAGTTGGTATCTCCACCGGAGGAGCCAGCCCTACGGCGGCAGTTCGTCTGAAGGAGGAGATAGGAGATCTTCTTCCAGAGGGGTATGGGGAAATTCTGGACTTCCTGGAAGAAAAACGCCCGGAGGTCAAGAAGCTGGTTCCGGAAAAGAAGCACGCGGGAACCATGAAGCGCCTTTGCGAGGAATGCCTGAAGCAGGGAGGGCCGCTGACGGAGGAAGATTATCTCCAAATTCTGAGGGACACGAAAGACCGGAAGGGAAAGGTGGCGCTGGTGGGCGCCGGGTGCGGGAAAGCGGATTTGCTGACCCTCCGGGCCATGCGGCTGCTGAGAAGCTGTGACGCTGTGGTCTATGACGATCTCATCGACCCGGAGATTCTGAACATGGCCCCGGAAAGCGCCCGGCGAATCTATATGGGAAAGCGCAGCGGTGTGCACTCCGCCTCTCAGGAGGAAATTTCCCGGACGCTGGTGGAGCTGGGCCGGGAAGGGCTGAATGTGGTGCGGTTAAAGGGAGGCGACCCCTTTGTCTTTGGACGGGGCGGAGAGGAGGCGTTGGCCCTGAAGGAGGCAGGAATTCCTGTTACAGTGGTTCCCGGCATATCTTCTGCCATTGCCATCCCCGGTGAGGCGGGAATCCCGGTGACCCACCGGCGGCTGAGCAGGGAAGTGCATATCATCACCGCTCACACTGCCGATGAAGGCGGGAATTACGGGCGTTACAGCGCCCTGGAGGGCACGTTGGTGTTCCTGATGGGGCTGTCCCGGCTGGAAGCCATCGCCACCCAGCTGATCGCCGGAGGAAAAAGCCCGGAGACGCCGGCGGCGGTGATCTCCGGAGGAAACGCGC
>CAYMWT010000035.1:0-4142 GCA_964394055.1 uncultured Oscillospiraceae bacterium | reverse complement strand
GCCGGAGGAAAAAGCCCGGAGACGCCGGCGGCGGTGATCTCCGGAGGAAACGCGCCCATAAGGCAGACCGTCCGGGGGACGCTTGGGAACATTGCGGTCAGGGCAAAGGATGTCCGCGCTCCCGCGGTGATTGTGGTTGGCGATGTGGCAGGGTTGGAGCTGTTTCAGGCAAAATCGTTGGAATAAGGGATGCCCCAGGGGCAGCGCCCATGCCTTCAAATACACAGTTCCCCAAATGGGAAATACAGGTGGTATTTCTCCATTTGGGGAACATTTCTATAGGATCCGTTACTTCCTTATCTGAAGATGTACAGGTTTTCCGTCCGACCGTCGGAATCCCGCGCTTCCATAAATTCAAAACCAACCTTTTGGCTGACTTTGTTTGAGCCAATATTGTCCCCGTGACAGGCGATATAGATTGGGGATACGCCGCGGTCGCGGAGCTTATCCACAGCGTACCGCAGCAGCTTCGTACCGAAGCCCTTGTTCCACATGGAGTATCTGACTGCGTATCCGATATGGCCTACGGCTTTTGCTTCTTCTGCTGTCAGGAATGGGCGAATTTGAATTTCACCTATGAATTGACTGCCGTCTATACACCAATATGTTTCCATTCGCGGAATCCCTGTGGGCAGGCCGACACCGCTTTCCAGCATACGGTAGACGGATAAGGCCCGCCGCTTCCAGGCTTCAAAGTCCGCCTCCTCCACAGGCATCCACTCGGTAATATGGTTATCAAGCGACTCTTTGCACGCGGACAGGTATTCGTCCAGAAAATTCGTATTCGGCTTTATAAATTCCATTGTGTATACCTCGGTAAGGATTATTTCGCATACAACCCAGTCTGGGTCGGATACGGGCTTTGCGGCCCGGCGGAAGGATCAGCGCTTTACCACGGAAACGGTAGGGATTTTGTACTTTTGAAACAGAGAAAGGGCGTTTTTCGTGATGATTTCACCGGATACCGTAATAGGAATGGCCGGAGGACAGGAGACGGTGGGACTGCCGCAGATCCGGCCCAGGGCCTTCTCAACGGGAATGGTCTCATGAGGGGCGAATATGGCCTGCCGGGGCGTCATAACCGCCTCTGACGGGGTCAAAAGAAGCTGAGGCTCGGCTAAGGGGGTGCGGGCAGGCAGAGAGAGCAGGGCCTGCTCCAATCGGGCATAGTCCTCCTCCCGGCTCTGGGGAGTGAACATACAGACAACATACCGGTCATCCGCGTATTCCGGCTCGCAGTGATTTGTCCGGAGAAGCTCGGCGACCTGATGGCCGGTATAGCCCAGGGTATGTCCATCCAAAACCACCTTCACAGGCTCCTGGGAGACATCCGGCATGGGAATTCTTTGGCGAAGCAAATGAACCCGGCGGATACAGCCCTGGAGGGCCTGGGAAAAGTCCAGCTCCAAATAGGCGTTGCACCGGTCCAGGCTTTGGAGAATCAGGTAGGAGGGGCTGGTAGAGCCGAACAGCTCCATGGCGGCCTTGGCCTCCGCTCCCACACAGGCGTTGGCTTTGGGACTGAGGTGCAGATAAGCGCCGCCTGTGAGTACCGGCAGAGTCTTGTGAGCGGAGTCACAGCAGATATCGGCTCCCAGATCCATGGGGTGAAGGCCCAGCCAGTGGAGGTAAGCGCCGTGGGCGTTGTCCACCAGCAGTGGAATCCCGGCCTCATGGCAGACCCGGGCAAGGGCGGCTGTATCTGCCATCTGCCCCAGGTAATCGGGGCTGGTGATGTAGACGGCGTTTGGCCGGTGGGCGGCAATGGCCGCGGACAAAGCCTGCGGGGTAACGGGACAGGAGCATAGGGCTGTTCCGGGTTCCGGATACAACCAGACAATATCCGCATCCAGCAGGGCACAGGCATAGAGGAAGGCCTTGTGGGCGTTTCGGGAGGCCAGAATTTTTCCACGCCCCAAGGGGGTTGTCATGGTCAGACCCAGCTTCACCATGGCCCGGATACATTGGGAAGAGCCTTCCGTGGAATACAGGGTTCGACCGGAGCCAAACAGGGAGGCGGCATTTTGTTCGCTTTGGGCGATGATCCCCTCAGGGGCGTATAATTCGTCCGCGCCGGCCACCTCGGTCAGATCCAGCCCTTCACAGCCCAGGAAGGGCTGCCCCTTGTGTCCGGGCATATGGAGCCGGGAGATTTCCTGATCCCGGTAGCTCCGGCAAAAATCGAAAATCGGGGTATCCATTAGTCTTTGGGATAGGCTCTGGCAACCTGCACCATGATGGCGCATTCCATCCGCTTGCGGAACAGATCACAGCCCGGCTCGTAGACGCCCTGGATGGAGCCGGAGGCATGGTAGGCGTTGGCGGCGCAACCGCCGGAGCAGTAAAGCCTCGCCCAGCAGCCGTCGCATTCCGGACGGGAATAGGCGTTGCAGCTGCGGAATTCCTCCCGGCGGGCTTCGTTGGTCACCCCGTGCCAGATATCGCCCAGCTTGTAGCTTTCCTCGCCCACAAACTGATGACAGGGGTACAGGTCGCCCCAGGGGGTGACGGCCATATATTCCGTTCCACTGCCGCAGCCGGAGATCCGCTTGTAAATACAGGGGCCGCTTTGCAGATCCAGCATGTAGTGATAGAAGGTGAAGGGGTCACCTTCCTTTTCCTTCTGAAGCATGAGCAGGGCCAGCTCCTCATACTGCTGCTTGACGATCTCCCGATCCTCGGCGGTCAGGCCGCTGGGATCGTCGGGAGCGCAGACCACAGGTTCCATGGACAGCTCCCGGAAGCCCAGATCCAGCATACACCGGATGTCCTTGACAAAGTCGGGGTTCGCGTGGGTGAAGGTGCCCCGCATGTAATAGGAGCGGGTGCCCCGGGCCTTGACCATTTTCTGGAACTTGGGCACCACCTTATCGAAGCTGCCGTTGCCCGCATAATCCACCCGGAACCGGTCATGGATTTCCTTTCGGCCATCCAGGGAGAGTACCACGTTGTTCATTTCCCGGTTGGCAAAGTCGATTACATCGTCATCAATGAGAACGCCATTGGTGGTCAGGGTGAAGCGAAATTTTTTGTGATAGATGGGCTCCTGGGAACGGGCGTACTCCACCAGGCGTTTGCACACGTCCCAGTTGAGCAAAGGCTCGCCGCCGAAAAAGTCCACCTCCAGGTTGGTACGGGTGCCGGAATTGGCAATCAGGAAGTCCAGGGCCTGCTTGCCTACCTCGAAGGTCATAAGGGCACGGTCGCCGTGGTATTTGCCCTGAGAGGCGAAGCAGTAGGAGCAGTTGAGGTTACAGCTGTGGGCCACATGGAGACACAGCGCCTTGATCACATTGCCGCTTTTCTCCTTCAGCTTCCCGGCCATGGGAGCGTAGTTGTCCGGGGTATAGAGCTGGCCGGACTTTACCAGAGCGTCCACATCCTCCCAGCAGGCGTCCAGCTCCTGAGGGGTAACATCGGGACGGTGACCGTATTTTACCATCATTTCCGACACGATTTCTTCCCGGGTTTTGGCGGGATAAAGGGCGATGATGTCATAGGCCACCTCGTCCACGTTATGGATGCCGCCGGAGCAGGTATCCAGGACGATGTTGTAGCCGTTGAGCTGATATTGATGTACCATGGGTGATTCTCCTTTATATCTGAAAGACAGAGTCTTGTTTTCGTGAAGACGCCTTAAAAAGGCACTGCTGAAAGCAGTGCCTTTTCAGACTTCGTTTCTTACTTGCTCTGCTTGTTCTCGCAGGGCTGGTTTGCAACACCGCAGCTGGTCTTGCAAGCGGACTGGCAGGAAGTCTGGCACTCGCCGCAGCCGCCCTTGGCAGCAGAAGCGCACAGATTCTTGGTCTGCAAAGTCTGGATTCTTTCCATGATGCATTTCTCCCGTCTGTAAGTATTCTCACCGCGCCATTCGGTCAGAATAACGCTATGATAGAATATTTTAGCACAGGGCATGGGATAAATCAAGGGCTTTTACAGGGGAATTGGAAAAATCCGGAGTGGTGCTTTTGGTGTTGGGCAATAGTGGTGCAACAGGTAAACTTTTTGCCTATTTTTAAAAAAGTACCCTCTTGAGATAGAAAAGCGCCTGATTCCTTGAAGAATCAGACGTTTTCCCTGAACAATTTGGTGGAGATAAGCGGGATCGAACCGCTGACCTCTTGAATGCCATGGCTCATGTG
>CAYMWT010000034.1:0-14322 GCA_964394055.1 uncultured Oscillospiraceae bacterium | reverse complement strand
TGGGGTTGCCGGGATTGGTAATGAGAATGGCCCGGGTATTCTTGGTGATCAGGCTCTCGATCCGCTCCCGCTGGGCGTACCGGTAGCCCTCCCAGGGGTTGGTGGGCAGGGCACGGATGACGCCGCCTGCCGCGTGGACGAAGGTGGTATAGTTGGGGTAGTAAGGCTCGGGGATGATGACCTCTGTGTAGGGATCCAGAATGGACAGGCAGGTCAGAAGCAATGCCTCGCTGCCGCCAGTGGTGATCAGCACATCCCGATCCTCCAAATCCACACCCAAACTCTTGTAGTAGTCCCGGATGGCGTGGATCAGTACAGGCTTGCCGGGAGACTCGGCGTATTCCAGGGTGCGGCTGTCAAAGGCCCGGATGGCCTCATAGTAGGCCTCCGGCGTGGGAAGATCCGGCTGGCCGATATTCAGGTGGTAGATGTGCTTTCCCTCTTTTTCCGCCTGCACCGCATAGGGGTGGAATTTCCGCATGGGAGAGGGCTCACAGCGATTGGCATTGATGGAAATTTGCATGGTAACCTCCACGGACAGCTGGGCCGTCCTTCTGTATATATTCTTTTACCAGGCGCTTCAGCTCAGGTGTCAGCGCCCCAAGGGTAATCAAATTGGGTATGGCCATCAGGCCGTTGACCGTTTCCGCAAGCTGCCAGACAAAGGCGGCATTCTGGACAGAGCCAAAGATAACGGCTCCCGTCTGGGCCAGGGCAAAATATTTCCAGGCCCTTGGGCCGAACAAAAATTCGGCGCATCTGGCTCCATATAATCCCCAGCCCAATATGGTGGCAATGGCAAAGCAGCAAAGGGACAGTGCGAGCACCACCGAGGCCCCGTCACCATAGACCCTCGTAAAGGCGGCGGTGGTCAGCTCTCCGCCTGCGTCCACCCCGTAGGGAATGGATACGCCGCTGCACAGGATCACCAGAGCGGTGAGGGTACAGATCACCATGGTGTCCAGAAACACCTCCATAATCCCCATCAAGCCCTGCTGGGCCGGATGGGAGACCTCGGCGCTGGCATGGGCAATGGATGCCGTTCCCATCCCCGCCTCGTTGGTGAAAATCCCCCGGCTGCATCCGATGCGAAGGGCCTGATAGGAAGACCCCAGCATTCCCCCGGTGACTGCCTTGGGAGAAAAAGCTCCTTCCACAATGGCGCGCAAAGCCTCCGGCACCTGTCGAACCCGGAGAAGCAGCACCCCGGCGCACATAGCGATATACAATACGGAAACAAAGGGTACCAGCTTTTCCGCCGCGGAGCCGATCCGTTTTGCCCCGCCGAAGAGCATAGCGCCCACCAGGGCTGCCAGCAGCAACCCCAGGATCAGGTTCCCTTCCCGGGTCTGTCTGCCCCCGAACCGGGTAATGCAGCTGTTGACGCTGGACACCACGGCGCTGATCTGGGTGGCGTTGCCCACCCCGAAGGCGGCAATCACCCCAAACAGGCAGTAGCACACAGCCAAAGGCCGAAAATGCCTTCCCAATCCCTCCGTCATCATGTACATAGGGCCGCCCACGAAGCCGTTTGACCCTTTCACCCGGAATCGCACCGCCAGGGTGGCCTCGGCGAATTTTGTGACCATTCCCAAAATCCCGCACACCCACATCCAGAAGACAGCCCCGGGGCCGCCCAGGCAGATGGCCCCGGCCACGCCCACCAGGTTTCCGGTGCCCACCGTTGCGGCCAGGGCCGTACACAGGGCACGGAAGGAGGAGACCCCTTCCCCATCCTTCTTCCCGGGACGAAGCCTTTCGGAAAAGGTTTTCATGGCTCTGGGCAGCAGACGCAGCTGGATAAATCCCAGCGTCACACTCAAATACAATCCCACACCGATAATCAGGATCAGGGCCGGCGGGCCCCAGACAATGGCATTGAGCCAAGACAGCATTTTCGTCATTTTGTCCTCCTAGCATAGCACTTTTTTGTGGATATCGCAAGAAAAAATTTACTTTCTACAAAAGTGACAACAAAAAAGCGGCTTTGATCTCTCAAAACCGCTTTTGTAAACAATCCCTTTATTCCCAATTCGCCCAAATCTCCGGACAATAGCCAACCGTGGCCTGCTTTCCGTTTCGGACAATGGGCGTCTTCATCAGGGAGGGATCGTCAAAGACCTTGTCCTCCTTGGCCCGCTTGTCGTCCATGTACTTCATCAGGGTGATCTCCGGGGACTTACTGTCCCAGTCAATGAGATTGTCGATGCCGCCCACCGCCCGGAGGACGCTGTCAAACTCCTTGCCGGACATGCCGAACCGAAGCAGGTCAATGGACTGAAACTTGATCCGCCGTTCCTTAAAATACCGCTCCGCCTTTTTGGTGTCGAAGCACTTGCTTTTTCCGAAAATTTGAATGTTCAATAGAGTACCTCCTCCAGACACAGTCCCTGGGCCGGTGCCAGGAACCCGGCCTCTGCCCGTTTTCCGCCAAACAGGGCCGGAATGGACTCTGGTGTCCGCTGTCCCCGGCCCACCTCAATGAGAGTTCCCGTCAGAATCCGCACCATGCCCTGCAAAAAGCCGTTGCCCGTGTACCGCAGCCGCAGCTCCTCCCCCTCCCGGGTGATGGTAACGGAGCGGAGATACCGGACGGTGGACTTTTTCATTTTGGCATTGCCGCAGAAGGCGGAGAAATCATGCTCCCCTGTCAGCAGCGCCGCCGCCCGCTCCATGGCCTCCACGTCCAGCTTTTCCGGCAGGACTGTCACATACCGGCGCTCAAAGACGCAGGGCATTTCACTGTTCCAGATCCGGTAGCAATAGGTCTTCTCCTTGGCATTCAGCCGGGCATGGAACCTGGGGGACACGTCCTTGCAGGAGTATATGCCGATGTCCTCCGGCAGATACCTTCTCAGCTTCTCCAGAAGCTCCCCGCAGCTCATTGCGCTTTCACAGTGGAAGCTTGCCACCTGGCCTCTGGCATGGACACCCGCGTCGGTGCGGCCGCTGCCGCTGACCTCGATAGGCTCCTCCAGGATCCGGCTGAGGGCCGTTTCCAGCTTGCCCTGGATGGTATCCTCCCGTCCGGGCAGTCTTTGCCACCCCCGATACCGTGTCCCGTCATAGCACAGATCAAGCCGCAGATTCCGCATAGTCCTTCCATTCCTCTCTGGCCTCCCGCTCGGTATCCGCCGAGAACAGGAACTTGCCGCTCATGTCATAAACCTGAATATGTCCCCCAACGTAACGCATCTGCATCTGTCATCAACCTTTCCTTTTGGTTTGTGATGACAGTATAGCATATATTCTGTCCAATAAAACGGACTAATTAAGCTTTTCATGGGGTATTTCAGATCGCAGCTGTATTATAGCATATCAGGGACTGTCCCGCAAGACAGTCCCTGATTGGCATAATTCAGAAATTATTTCTTTTCAGCGTCCAGCTTGTCCAGCAGATCCCAGACGCCCAGCATGTACTGGATGCCCAGGGCGCGGTCATACTTTCCGTAGCCGGGACGGCAGGTGCCGGGGCCTTCCTCCCACAGCTGACGGCCATGGTCGGGACGGATGTAGCCCTCCCAACCGGCGTCGTGGTACGCCCGGAGGATGTCGATGATGCCGGTCTCACCGCAGCAGTCCCGATGGGCTGCCTCGGAGAAGTCACCATTCTCGAAGTGATGGATGTTGCGGATGTGGGCAAAGGCAATCCGATCCGCGTGCTTCTTCACGATCTCGGCGCAGTTGTTGGCAGGATTGGCGTTCAGGCTGCCGGTGCACAGGGTCAGACAGTTGCAGGGATGATCCACCGCTTTCAGCAGCTTATCGCAGGCGGCCTCGTCCACCATCAGACGGGGCAGACCGAAGATATCCCATGGGGGATCGTCCATATGGATGGCCATTTTGATGCCGCACTCCTCACAGGTGGGCATGATCGCTCTCAGGAAGTAGAACAGGTTCTCCCACAGCATGTCCTTGGTCACAGGGGCATAGGCCTTGAACAGCTCATCCAGCTTGGCCATCCGCTCCGGCTCCCAGCCGGGGAAGGTCATGTTGTACTTCTCGGTGAAGTTCAGAATATACGAGGCCATGGCCTTGTAATCATCCTGGATCATGTCCTTCTGATAGAACAGGGCGGTGGAGCCGTCTCCCACCGGGTGGAACAGATCGGTTCTGGTCCAGTCAAAGATGGGCATGAAGTTGTAACAGATGACCTTCACACCGAACTGAGACAGGTTGCGGATGCACTGCTTGTAGTTCTCGATCAGGCCGTCCCGGCTGGGCAGACCGATTTTGATGTCGTCGTGAACGTTGACGCTTTCCACCACGTCCGCGTCGAAGCCGTAGGCATGGATCTGATCCACGACCTCACGGATCTCCTCCACTTCCCAGATTTCGCCGGGCATCTTATTGTGGAGCGCCCAGACGATGCTGGTCACACCGGGGATCTGCTTGATGTCTGCCAGGGTGACAGGGTCGTTGCCCTCACCGTACCAGCGCCATCCCATTTTCATAGGCATAGGGGTTCCTCCTTTGATTTTAATTTTACTTTCAGGTCAGGCGGCAGACACCGCCTGACCGTTTTCACAAAATCAGAGCTTTCTTAGGCGTTCAGAGCCTCATGGAGGGTCTTGCGGACAGCGCCCACACCGGCCAGCTCGGCCACAAAGTAGCCTTCGATCTTCTCCGCCAGCGGGGTCTGGGTCAGATCCAGGCCGAAGATGGAAGCGTTGCACAGAATACCCTTCAGCTGACCGTTGTAGGTCTCGGGCTTGCCCACTTCGATACCGGCCAGCTTCGCCTGGATGTCGTCCTTCAGAGGATCGGAGGACACCTCAAAGGCCTTTCCTTCGTCGTCCACTGCCAGCAGGTAGCGCAGCCAGCCGGCCAGAGCCAGAGGAATGCTCACCAGGCTGTTCAGATCCTTGCCCTCAGCAATGTAGCTCTTAATGGTCTCGCCGAACCGGATGCCCACCTTCTGGGAGGTGTCAGTGGCGATCCGCTGGGGAGCGTCGGGCATGAAGGGGTTGGGCAGTCTCTGCTCCACGACCTCGTCAATGAAGGCCTTGGGCTCCAGAATGCCGGGGTTCACCACCACAGGCAGGCCTTCCACATAGCCCAGCCGCTTGATCAGGGCCACAATATCGGCATCCTTCATTTCGTCGCAGATCAGGGTGTAGCCCAGCATACAGCCGTAAACGCTCATGGCAGTGTGCAGGGGATTGAGGCAGGTGGTGACCTTCATCCGCTCGGTCTTGTTCACGGTCTCCCGGTCGGTCAGGTACACGCCGGCCTTTTCCAGAGCGGGACGGCCATTGGGGAACTTGTCCTCGATCACCAGGTACTGAGGCCGCTCGGCGTTGACAAAGGCGGCGATGAAGGTATTCTTGGAGGTAATGATGGGAGTCATGTCCTCGATGTTGTCCTTTGCCAGGGACTCCTCCACCATCTTGTGGGGACGAGGTGTGATCTTGTCGATCATGGACCAGGGGAAGGCGATCTTATGCTCGTCCTCCAGGTAGTCGATGAAATCCTGACCCACAAAGCCCTTTTCCGCCCAGGCTTTGGCAACGGTCATCACGCTGTTCTGGAGCTTCTCGCCGTTGTGGGAGCAGTTATCCATGGAGACAACCGCCAGAGGATAGCCGCCGGCCCGGAACCGCTCATACAGCATTGCCGCCACGATGGACATGGCGTGCCGCGCGGAAGCGGGGCCCTCGTTCATATCCGCCTGAACAACGGGCATCAGGCTGCCATCGGGACGGTACAGGGCGTAGCCCTTCTCGGTGATGGTGAAGGAGATCATCTGCAGACCGGGGTCAACGAAGATGGTACGGAAGCGTTCCATCATTTCCGGTTCCGCGGAGTTTGCCTTCAGTCCTTCTGCCACGGAGCCGATGATTTCCCGGCTGGTGGTTCCGTCAGGGTTCAGGGTGACCATCATGGTCAGGTTGTCGTAAGGGGTATAGATCTTGTCGATAATGTCGTAGTCGAAGGTATCGGCTGCGATGATGCCCCGGTCAGCAAGGCCTTGGTTCAGCAGATTCTGCTGCAATGCGGCAATAAAGCCACGGAAAATATTGCCCGCGCCGAAGTGTACCCAAACGGGATGCTCCTTTGTACGGGCGACCATGGCCTCATGGTCAAAGGCAGGAAGCTTGACACCCAGCGCTTCCCACTGGGCAGATTCATTTCGGATGGAAGCGGCATTCATCTTCATGGCAATCTTCTCCTTTATTCATTCAAATTATCCGGGGGATCTTGGCCCCCTGTTTACAGATATTAGTATACCTCATAATTTTTGCATATTAAATTGGTGAAATTGCTTGATATATTGTAAAAATTGCGCTATACTGTATATAAACGCTTTTTCTGGGAAATAAGCCTTAGGAGGATGCCCTATGTCCGGCATATACAATCTCTATACTGCCCGTCAGCACATGATTGAGGGAGAATATGAGGTCTACCGCTACCAGACTCCCGATGTGGATGAGGTGGCGCTTCACCATCATGACTTCTACGAAATTTACATGCTTCTCCAGGGAGAGGTGGCCTACACGGTGGAAAATCACCTGTACCACATGGAGCCTGGGGATATTATGCTGGTCAGTCCTCTTGCCCTGCACCAGGCCCGGATCTCTACCGGGAAGAATGGCTATGAACGAATCGTCCTGTGGGTATCCACGGAGTACCTCAAATCTCTTTCCAGCCCGGGTACTGATCTGAGCCGGTGCTTTCTGACCGGTCACGCCAATCTGCTTCGCCTTCCCGGCACAGACAGCGCCCCTGTACGCCGGGAGCTGGAACGGCTGTGCGGCTTTCACAGCAGCACCGATTACGGCAGTGACCTGTTGGCCAAAAACAGCCTGACCCGGGTCATGGTAGAACTGAACCGGGCCGCCATGAACAGCGGCGTCACCGCCGACTGGCGTTCCGACCAGGTGGTGGACGGGGTGGTAGCCTACATCAACGACCACTTCAGCGAGCCCCTGACCCTGGACGATCTGGCGGAACGGTTCTTCATCAGCAAATACCACCTGCTCCGGAAATTCGATGCCCAGGTGGGTACCACCGTCCACCGCTACATTCTCCAAAAGCGGCTGATCATCGCCAAGCAGCAGATCTCCAGCGGAGTCAGCCCCAGCCAGGCCAGCTTAAACTGCGGCTTCGGTGACTACGCCAATTTCTACCGGGCCTTCCGCAGGGAATACGGGGTACCTCCCCGTCAGTATGCCCAAAGCGCCGCCGGTGAACATGAAATCTAAAAAATGCCCCGAAACGACACAGAAGGCTGTCGTTTCGGGGCTTTCTTCAGTTTTCCAGGCCGCACTTATCCTGTATCCACTGGAATACATCCTCGTAGACCTCGTCCCTGTTGATCTCGTTGAGGATCTCATGACGGCCCAAAGGATAGATTCGCAGGGATACGTCCCGCATTCCGGCCTTTTTAAACGCTTCCGCGCTCTTTTTGACACCCTTTCCATAATTGCCTACAGGATCGTCTCCACCGGCAATGAAGAAGATGGGAAGCTCCTTGCGCATGGCGTTCAGGCTGTCCGGCTTTTCAATGTAGGCAATGCCCTTCATCATCTCCCGGAGCAGTCCGGCGCTGGCAGTAAAGCCGCACATGGGATGGGCAATGTAAGCGTCCACCTGGGCTTTGTCCCGGGTGAGCCAGTCAAAGGGGGTACGGGGATGCTCCACCCGCTTGTTGTAGCCGCCGAAAACCAGGTCTTGCAGCTTTTCACTGGGATTTGTCTCCCCATCCTTTTTGCAGACGGCGTCCACCATTTTGATGACGGCAGGCAGGAGAGCGGCAGGCTGCCAGCCTGTACCGCAAATGATCGCCGCGGAAATGCCGCTGTCCGGATATTTGCACAGCATGGTTCTTGCCATGAAGGAGCCCATGGAGTGGCCGAACAGAATGTAAGGAAGTCCCGGAAATTCCTTCCGGGTATCCTCCAACAGGCGGTAGCTGTCCGCCACGGCAGCAAACCAGCCGCCGTGGAAGTAGCCCTTGACGCCGTCCCCGTTGACAGACTGGCCGTGGCCCATATGATCCTCCGCCACCACCAGGATGCCCCGGTCATTCAAATACCGGGCAAAGTCATCGTATCTCTCGATATACTCCGCAATGCCGTGTACGATCTGCAAAACGACCCTTACTTCCCCTTCCGGCGTCCAGCGGCAGCCGTGGATTTTGCCGGTACCCTGGGAGTCATACCAGAAATCCGTGCGCATTCAGTCAACCACCTCGTAGTCCGCGTCGGTAATGGCCTTCTTCAGGGCCGCCACGTCCGCGGTACCGGTGACGGTGACCGTCTTTGCCTCCAGATCCACCACGGCATCCACCGTGCCGGGAACGCCCTTGCAGGCCTTTTCCACACGGGCCTTGCAGTGGCCGCACATCATACCTTCTACCTTGATCACTGTTTCCATATTGATTTCCTCCTGAATCGTATTATTTTCTTCCGAAATTTCCGGGACTGTATTTTGCTCCGTCCCCACAGCAGGGACGGTTTTGGACTTAAAGAACCGAAGACGCAGAGCGTTAGATACCACAAAGACGCTGCTCATGCTCATGGCTGCCGCGCCCAGCATGGGACTGAGCAGCAAACCGAAGGGAAGATACAGCACACCGGCTGCCACGGGAATTCCCAGGGTGTTATAGAAGAAGGCCCAGAACAGGTTCTCCCGGATGTTGCGGATGGTGGCCTTGCTCAGCTCAATGGCCCCGCTGACAGCGGTCAGGCTGCTGTTCATCAGCACCACGTCCGCGGACTCCATGGCAATGTCCGTACCGGCTCCAATGGCCATGCCCACATCGGCTGTCACCAGGGCGGGAGCGTCATTGATGCCGTCGCCTACCATCAGCACCCGATGGCCCTGCTCCTGAAGCCGCTTGACCGCGCTTGCCTTGTCCGTAGGCAGCACGTCGGAGATCACATGGGTGATCCCGGCGGAGGCGCCGATGGCCTTGGCCGTGGCCTGGTTGTCCCCGGTGAGCATGACCACATCCAGGTGAAGGCTCTGCATGGCGGCAATGGCTGCGGCGGAATCTCTCTTCAGCACGTCGGCAGCGGCAATGGTGCCCAGATACCGCCCGGTTTCATCGGCAAAGTGGAGAGGCGTCTTGCCCTGGTTTGCCAGATTTTCCATACCCGGAATGGTCACGCCCAGCTCTTCCATGAGCCGTCCGTTGCCGCCGTAGAACCGTTGGCCATTCACGGTGCCCGCAACACCTCGTCCCGGCAGCGTCTCAAAGTTTTCCGCCTCCGGGAAGCAGATTCCCTCCGCCTTCTTCAAAATGGCCTTGGCAAAGGGATGCTCGGATTTGCTTTCCAGGGCCGCGGCGATTCCCAGCAGCTCTCCGCTGCTGACTGCGCCCGGAAGCACGTCCGTCACCTCCGGCTTGCCGGTGGTCAGGGTACCGGTTTTATCCAGCACCACCGTATCCACATGGTGGAGATTTTCCAGAGCTTCCGCGTTCTTAAACAGCACGCCCATCTGGGCGCCCCGTCCGGTACCTACCATAATGGCCACAGGGGTCGCCAGACCCAGAGCACAGGGGCAGGAGATCACCAGCACGGAAATGGCGCAGTTCAGGGCGAATTCCATGCTGTGACCCGCCACCATCCAGACCAGGAAGGTCACGGCGGCAATGGTCATCACCACGGGCACGAACACGCCGGCGATCTTATCCGCAAGCCGCGCAATGGGAGCCTTGGAGCCGCCTGCCTCCTCTACCATCCGGATCACCTGGGCCAGGGTGGTGTCCTCTCCCACCTTGTCCGCCCGGAATTCCAGATAGCCTTCCGTATTGATGGTGGCAGCCGCCACCGTATCTCCGGGGCCTTTTTCCACGGGAACACTTTCCCCCGTCAGGGCGCTCTGATCAACGGCAGCCCGGCCTTTCAGCACCGTGCCGTCCACAGGGATGCTTCCGCCGGAACGGACGATCACCCGGTCGCCTACCACCACCTGCTCCACAGGAATCTCCAGGGTATTCTCTCCCCGGAGCACTGTAGCGGTCTTGGGGCTCAAGTCCATCAACGCCCGGATGGCATCTCCCGTGCGGCCCTTGGCCCGGGTCTCCAGGTATTTACCCAGGGTGATCAGGGTCAGGATCATAGCGGCGGATTCAAAGTACAGATTTTCGCTGTAGGTTCGCACCAGCTCCCAGTCCCCGTGGCCCATGCCCCAGGCCATCCGGAACAGGGCAACCACGCCGTACAGCAGAGAAGCCGCAGAGCCTACGGCGATCAGGGAATCCATGTTGGGAGCCTTGTGCCACAGGGCCTTGAAGCCCCGGCTGTAATATACCCGGTTTAAGTAAACCGGCGGCAGGGTCAGGAAGAATTGCAGCAGCGCCGCCACCATGGCGTTTTCCAGGCCGTGATACCAGCCGGGAGCGGGCAGGCCGATCATGTGCCCCATGGTAAAATACATGAGGATCACAAGGCAGACGGCAGAGCCGATGATCCGGTTTCGGACGGCCTTCAGCTCGTCTTCCTTTTCCTTTTTATGGTCTTCCTCTTTCTTTTTGGTTTTTCCCGGAAGCTCCGCGTGATAGCCGGCGTTTTCCACCGCCTGCATGATCTCCTCCGCCACAGCATCGTTGGCGGCCTCCACCTGCATGGTACCTGCCAGCAGATTCACGTCCGCCTTTTCAACGCCTTCCACGGCTCTGGTCACCTTTTCCACCCGGGCCGAGCAGGCCGCGCAGGTCATACCGGTGACATCAAACTCCATCTTCATAGCATTTCCCCTCTCTGTACATGATTCCCAATTTCTGTCTCAAAATCAAGAAAACTTTTTTTGAATTTTTCCCGTGGTGTCCCGAAATTTTGTTTGACAGGAATCTCTCTTTATGATAGTATTCTACCATGCAATGCAGAAAATGCAAGTATGCACTTATTTGTATCATACTACCCAAAAAGATACTAAGAAACCTCTGATCCAATCGTCAAGCCCTGCCAGCCCCGGACGGTTGATTCAGAGTTTTCCTGATGGAGGTTTTCTATGGAGTACCAGGAAAATTGTCCGGTGGAAGCGACGCTGGATCTGATCGGCGGAAAATACAAGGCCCTGATCCTCTGGCATCTGTCCGACGGAAAGCTGCGTTTTTCCGAACTGCGGGACCGCATCCGCAAGGCCACCCCGAAAATGCTGACCCAGCAGCTTCGGGAGCTGGAAAGTGAGCAGCTGATTCATCGGGAGGTCTTTGCCGTGATTCCGCCCAAGGTGGAATATTCCCTTACAGAAACCGGAAAAAGTCTGTTGCCCATTCTTGTGGCCATGCGGGACTGGGGCGCGAACTATCTCCGGAGCAAGCATCAGGAGCCCTGCTGCTTTATGATGGGTTCCGATCCCATCACCCAATCCAATTGAAGTTTCAGGAGGCAATATGAATATTAAAATCATTTCCGACAGCACCTGCGACCTGTCCCCGGAATTGGTGCAGGCGAATAACATCACCATCACTCCCCTGATCGTTATGAAAAACGGCGAGGAATTCCACGACGGTGAGACCATTGTCCCCGGCGACATCTTCGCCCATGTAGCCGCCGGCGGCGAGCTTTGCTCCACTGCCGCCCGGAGTGTGGGCTTCTATGTGGATACCTTCCGTCCCTTTGCGGAAAGCTACGATGGAGTGCTGCACATCACCATCAGCTCTGATTTTTCCTCCAGCTTCCAGAACGCCACTCTGGCCGCTTCGGAATTTGAAAATGTTCGGGTGGTGGATTCCCGGAATCTGTCCACCGGTCAGGGTCTGCTGGTGCTGAAGGCCTGTGCGCTGGCAAAGACCGTATCCTCCATGGACGAACTGAAAAACGCCCTGGACGCATACGCAAGCAAGGTGGAGGCCAGCTTCGTGGTTGACAAGCTGGACTATCTGGTCAAGGGCGGCCGCTGCTCCTCCGCCACCGCTCTGGGTGCCAATCTTCTGAACCTGAAGCCCTGCATTGAGGTCAGGGATGGCAAGATGATCGTCGGCAAGAAATACCGGGGTAACTTTGCCAAGTGTCTTGGCCACTATGTGAAGGATCGTCTGGAGGGTCGGGAGGACATTGACCAAAGCACTCTGTTCGTCACCTACACCCAGGTCTCTCAGGAAGCCCATGACGCTGTCATGGAGGCCGTTCATACCTATGGACATTTTGATACCATTTATGAAACCGTTGCCGGCTGCACTGTCTCCTGTCACTGCGGCCCCGGCACGCTGGGTATTCTCTTTGTAAGGAAATAAGCTCTCGGCTCTGTACCGTTTTCGGGACAGAGCCGAGCTATGTTGACAGGAGGTTCCATGGATAACGAAGCCTTACTTGATATGGCGGCGGATTTGGGCTATGAGCTGGCCATCTCCGGCGCGGAAACCTTCCGGGTGGAGGAAAGCGTCAGCCGGGTGCTGGCCACCTATGGCTTGCAGGCCGAAGTCTTTGCCATTCCCAATCTGCTGATCGTCAGCCTGATCCAGCCGGACGGGCACAACCTCACCCGGGTACGCCGCATTGGCAGCCACGACAATGATCTGGACGCTGTGGAAAAGTACAACGCCCTGAGCCGGGTTATATGCAACCGGAGGCCGGAGCCTCAGGCGGCTCAGGAGATGTTCTCCCGGGTCAAAGGGGAACATCTGCTGGAGTATCCCGTTTCCATCCAGCATCTTGGGGCGTTTTTCGGCGGCGCCGGCTTCAGTCTTTTTTTCGGCGGCAGACTGGCGGATTTCTTCTGTGCCGGTATCTGCGGCGTGGTTATCAACCTGGTGCGGAAATTTCTGACCAGGAGACGGGCCAACCCCTTCTTTCAGACCATTGCCGCCGCTTTTCTGATGGCTCTGCTGGCCTACGGACTGGGGGCGCTGGGCCTGACTGACAATCCCGACGCGGTGACCATAGGCGCGCTGATGCTGCTGGTTCCCGGACTGCTGTTTACCAACGCCATGCGGGATATCATATACGGGGATACCAATTCCGGTGTCAACCGGATCGTTCAGGTATTTCTCATCGGCGTTGCCATCGCCCTGGGCACCGCCACCGCCTGGCGGTTTGCCACTGTGCTCTGGGGAATGCCCCAAAGCGTTCCCGCAACCAGCTATTCCATCCCCGCCCAATGCATTTTTGTCTTCATCAGCTGCTGCGGCTTTGCCGTTCTGTTCAACATCCACGGCCCCGGAATGCTGCTGTGCGCTTTGGGCGGTTCCCTTTCCTGGGCCGTGTATCTGCTGGTGCTGGAAACCGGGCGCACGGATCTGATGGCCTACTTCTGGTCCGGTCTGTTTTCCTCGGTCTATTCGGAGATCATGGCACGAATCCGGAAATGTCCGGCCATCTCCTATCTGGTTGTCTCCATTTTCCCCATGATTCCCGGGGCCGGTGTCTACCAAACCATGAGCCATGCCCTCCAGCGGGAAATGGATGCCTTCGCGAAAACCGGCCTGCACACCGCCGCCATTGCCGGAATCCTGGCCGTTGGCATTCTGCTTGGTTCCACCGTGTTCCGGATGTATTCCGACTGGCACGCAAAAAGACGTTAAACTTCAAAAACAGGGAGAAGCTTCCAACTTCTCCCTGTTTTTTGTCGCTTACAGTTGGCTGAAAATATCTCCCAGGCTTTCATGGAACACCAGATCCGCCTGGCTGTCATAGGGCGTTTCGTCCCGGTTGATCAGCACCAGCCGGTTCCCCCGGTAGTAGGTTATCAACCCTGCCGCCGGATAAACCGTCAGGCTGGTACCTGCCACAATGAGCAGATCCGCGTTTCGGATAGCCATGACGCTTTTCTCAATGGTATCCTGATCCAGGCTCTCCTCATACAGCACCACATCCGGCTTTACGATGCCGCCGCAATCGCATCTGGGCACCCCCTGGGCATCCCGCACATATTCCGCCGGATAGAATTTCCGGCATTTCGTGCAGTAATTTCGCAGGACAGAGCCGTGAAGCTCATAGACCCGCTTGCTGCCCGCCTTCTGATGGAGGCCGTCAATGTTCTGGGTCACCACAGCGGCCAGCTTTCCCTCATCCTCCCACCGGGCCAGCACCCTGTGAGTGATGTTCGGCTCAAATCCAAGGGGCAGCATCTTCTCCCGGTAGAACCGGAAGAAGTATTCCGGGCGGCGTTCGTAGAAGCTGTGGCTGATGATGGTTTCCGGAGGGTAGTCAAAGTGCTGGCTGTACAGGCCATCCACACTCCGGAAATCTTTGATCCCAGATTCCGTGCTTACGCCTGCGCCGCCAAAGAAAACCATCCTCCTGCTTTCCGCAACCCAGGCTTTTAACGTTTCCAGCTTATCCATAGTATCCCCCTATTCTTCCGCCTGATCCTCCGCTTCCATTTCCTTTAACAGCTTTCTGTCCTGCTTGGAGGACAGATCCAGCT
>CAYMWT010000033.1:12514-14445 GCA_964394055.1 uncultured Oscillospiraceae bacterium | reverse complement strand
AGTAGTGGCCCAGCATACCGGACAGGGTTTTCACATCTACTCCATTTTGCAGTGCTAAGGTCGCGAATGTGTGCCGCAGATCATGGAAGCGTATCTTCTCCATGCCGCAGCTTTCCAGCAGACGCTGGAGGCGTCTGCGCTGGCAGTTTGGTTCCAGAATCCCGCCAGTAGGGGAGCAGAACACATAGGGAGAATCGATTTCCCGCTGTTCCTTCATGTCTTGGAGCATATCCAGAATGTCCTGCTCTACCAGAATGGTGCGGTATGCGTTGTTGGTTTTCAGTTTGGTTTCCTGCACCTTGCCGTCTACACGCTGTACCTGACGCTGAATCCGTATTGCGCCTGTGGTGAAGTCAATGTCACTCCATTTCAGGCCGAATAGCTCTCCTCGTCTCAGACCGGTGGCGAGTTCAAAGTAGAACATCTCAAAACAGCCATGCTGCTTCGCTGCCTCAAAGAAGGTTTGAAGCTGATCCAGTGGGAGAATTTTCATCTCCTTGCGTTCCTTCTTGGGAAGCTCACATCCCACAGCGGGATTGAACATCAGAAGCCGTTCCACCACTGCTTTTTCACAGGCGGAGTGGATGATGGTATGGATATTTCTCACAGTCTTTACGGATAACCCTTTTGGCTGGTTTTGGGATTCTGGACGCTCCACTCTGCCGTTGGTAAGAAGTGCGGCATAAAGCTGCTGCAGGTATGTGGGTGTGAGCTGCTTCAGTGGAATGTCTCTGATAATGGGTTTGATATGTACCCGAATCAGAATTTCATAATTTTTGATTGTTGCAGGCCGTAGCGTTGTCTTTACATAATTTTCATACCAGGTATCCAGCCATGCGCCAACCGTGATTTTGTCCGCCTTTGTATAGTCCAGGACTTCTGCTTTGCTAAGTTCCTCCCGGAGCTTTTTCTTGCATTCCGCCTGAGTGCGTGCTAGAACATTTTTCGTAATAGGCTTTCCTGTTATGGGATCATGGCCTGCAGTGAAGCGGCCCTCCCAGCGGCCATCCTTTCGTTTCCGGATATTGCCCTCGCCGTTTGCTCGTTTCTTTGCCATTTACAGCACCTCCTTGGTAGCTCACAACATTACCACAGAAGGAGCAGAATAGCTATTCACAATTACCAACAATCTTTGCCTCCTTACATTGACATATCGTATTCTTCCTGTGTCTGATAACTAGGCTTCTGTGTCCATTCCGTGCGAAGCCCCAGAACCTGCTTCTTCTCATCGATTTTCGCCTGTAACCGGGAATCGATTTGCTCCTGCAAGCGCTGCCGCTGGGCCATGTACTTATCACTAACAGCCGAGCCAGGGAGCCAATAATTCCTCCTGCGATGGCCAAGGTTTTCTGAGAATCAGCCTGTTCGACTTCCGGAGGAAGCTCCATTACCGCTTTGATAACCATGTTCTTGGTACTGCGAAACTCCTTGTTATCCACCAGCGGAACCGTAGGATCCTTGTTCTCATAATAGAGGGACAGCTTCTCCCGGTTGATTTTGCTCCACTCTTTATAAAGCTTCGCTATGGACGGCTCGGCGGATAGAATCTCCACAATCTCATTGACGGTGGCCTTGATAGATTTGGGCAGATACCCATAGACCTTCTTGCCGGAATGCTCGTCCAACTGCTTCCGCAGCTTTGTAAGAAGAGGATAAATCCCGGCATCCAGCTCCGGGGATGTCTCTGCATGGGTTATCAAGTTCCGAATCTTTTGCTCAGATGCTGCTTTGATATCTTGCCGCAAATCCGTTTGGAGCTGGAACAAATGGTACTGCTCCTGCTTGAAAATATCGTTGCCAAAACAGCTTCTTAAGCCATCAATACTCTGCTTGGACAGATACCCTTCCTGTCCCTTGGAATAGACCATAAGGTGGATATGGGGGTGATGGGCGGTGTTGTGGAAAGCACCGTACCATTGCAGATCTGTCAG
>CAYMWT010000033.1:0-12414 GCA_964394055.1 uncultured Oscillospiraceae bacterium | reverse complement strand
TATGGGGGTGATGGGCGGTGTTGTGGAAAGCACCGTACCATTGCAGATCTGTCAGCGGAATCCGGTGGGCTTCTGCAATTGCAGTGACGTTTCTTCTGACCAGAGATTTCCATGCGTCGGCGTTGTTATACCCCAAACGTTCCGCATCCTCCCGATGCAAACTCACAACGTGAGTCCAGATATAGCCCAGATGGTTTTGCACTTCATCCGCTGCCTTTTCCAGATCGATAGGGTCATCTGTCTGGGAGAACAGGCCGTGCTTTCCCAGCTTTACCACGCCGGGACGCTCCGCTATATAGGTTACAAGCTTGCCAATATCTTCCGCATGGGGTTCCTGGTTCATGACTGCATCCAGAAAATTCGAGGCAGCAGCACGGGTATTCTGCTCCAGATATTCTTTGTATTCCGGGTACTCAGCGGTGCCTGGGATCTTTTTTATAACAGTGTCAATCAGGCCCTGCTGACGCTTTGTTGCGGGCTTTTGGGCGGTGTCCGCAGGGAGCCTTTCGGCTCCCTCACGGGTTCCCATGTACTTGAGCAATCCGCCTGCGCCACCGTTCTTACCACCGGTTCCACCCTTGCGAAAGGTACTGGTCACAATGATTTTAGGCATGGCATTTACCGGTGCTGGAAGCGGTAGGCATCCTCAAACTGGATGATGCCATTGTTCTCCGCAACTTTGGTAGAGCAGGTTCTGCGTAGGCTACGCATTTGCTCCTCTGTAGCGTTAATTTGTACCGCTTCCAGTTGGGATACCATGGCAGTCTCCACTGCCAACTTGAACAGGATTTGCGAGATATTCTTCTCTGTGCTGCTGATTTCCTCCCGGATGCACTGGACGATGATAGGCGCCAGATAATTTACATTCTTGCCCTGCTGTAAGTAGCCGATGTAAAACTGGATAGCGTCGGAGACAAACTCGCTTTGACTCTTGGCGTTGGCCTGCTCCAGTAAGCTCTTGATTTCCTCCATCTGGGAGGGGTATAAGTAAATTGCGTACTTCGTTTTAGTTTCTTTCAAACGATTCCTCCATTTCCTTTGTGCATATTATACGGACGTTGGAAGTGACCCCGCTGCCCGAAATCCGAAAACCCGTTGCAGCCCGGTCGGCTCTGCCGTCCGATGTCATTCGTCAGGGGGCGGAATTGCCCCCTGACTTTAACCTGCTTCTCGTAATTTCCGTTGACCTTATCCCTTTGACTGAAATTCTTGTGCATAATACACATCTCTGTGATCCCTGCGTTATTTGCGCTGTGACCGAGACCCTCTTCTCAGAATGCCTTCTGACCCTCAAAAAAGCGGGTATGCCCTTGTTTTTGGGGAAAACTTTCGAGGGGTGGTGTCTTACCCTTACCTGAGAGTTTGGCCTCTGACACCCCCTAAAATCGGGGGTAAAAAGGGGTAAGTTCACGTGATGTATATGGGCAGTTCCTCCGGCCCCGTCAGGTCACGGTAGATATCGGGATTGTCCTGAGAGAGCAGCGTGTACACATTGTTTTTGTACTTCCCACTGCCGGAGTGCTTGCGGATGGAGATCAGCTTCCGCTTTACCAGCAGGTTGATCCGATCCTGCACCGTGCTCATAGCCATGCTCAGCTTCATACTCATCTTCTCCATTGACGGCCAGCATTCGCCACGGCTGCCTGCCGCACTAACCAGGTAGGCGTAGATCTTGAAGGTGTACACATCCAACGGCATATCGAATATGTGGTTCGGCGACATAAAAAACTCTTTCTTCGGTGGCGTGTACTTTTTCAATCTACCACCTCCACCTGCGCGTCGATCCATTCAATGAGCTTATCCTTGGGAACAACGATCCGTTTGCCGATTTTCACTTTGGGAAAGGTTGCAGAGTGAACCAACTCGTAGGCTCCCGCTCTTGAGATCCCCAGCACCGCTGCCACTTCCGGGACGGACAGCGTCAGTGGTAGGTCTGAATAGTTTTTGTACGTAGCTTTCAAATAATTTCCTCCTATAATATTCTGTTCCTTCCTGATAATCGTACCGCCTCATCTGCATCCCTCCTTCAATAAAAATGGAACCCTCACTGCACGAGTGAGGGTTTCAAAGAAAAAGCAGTTTGTGGTTCTTATTCCTTCGATTCTCTCAAACGTACAATAGAGCTTTGGCTCTATTGTAGCATTTGGAGACTCCGTTCACATGAAAATTATGTCGGAGACTTTTGAACGTTCTATAAACATTTGAGATAATGTGCGTTCCAGAAATAGGCGCACCCTCCGAACACATGGCAGTGGTGCATCCCCCTGAACGCAGCAGAGCCACCCAGTCTAACCCGGGCGGCTCTGTTTTTTTGTTATATGAGTATTGTTAGGGAATGGCCGACAGCAATATGAACTACTGTCAGGCAACAGATTTGGAGAAAATGACACTTGCCTTTTTGCGAAACGCAAGGTAACATCACCAAAATACTTTGGAGGTGCCAAAAATGAAAACCGTTTCTGAATTACTGAAAACCTACATGGAGACCCATCCCTTTGATACCGGCGATCCAGATTGTCAGAGTGTACTTGACCTGCTGTACCGGGCCTATTCTGAGAACCACGAAAACGATCCGCCGGAAATCTGAGAGGGCTTTCAGGAACTGGACACCTATCTGGAGAAGATTTCTCTGATTGAAAACAACACAGTCTTTAGTCTCTGCTGCCGCCTGTGTGTTGCTTATGAGCGGAAATCTTTTCAGGACGGTGTACGTTATGGAGCGGCATTGATGATGGAGCTGAAAAATGAGAATTCCCCAAATTGAAAAGCTGTTAGATATTGAGATGCCTCTTCGCTTATGTATGCCAATTAACAGGAAGTTTTTAAAGATTTTCTATCGCTTATAGTTCGATATTGCAGCAACAGGCAGAACAGCGCAGCTACCACAGAGGCAAGATCGCTGACGGTGTGGGCAGCTGCGACACCAGTTAATCCCAAAAGTGCGTGCATCCCATACAAACAGGGGATCAGAAGCGCACCCTGGCGCAGGATAGAGATCAGCGTTGCCAGGAGCGCATTTCCCGCTGCCTGCAAGAAATTGCTGCTGAGATAGTAGAAGCCAAGCAGGGGACTGGCGATGAGCAGCCAGAACATCATCTGTCTGGCAATTTCCGCATTGGCGGCATCCTTCAGGAACAGCGCAAGCAGCGCATCCCGTCCGATAAAGCAGCCCAGGGTGGCAATCAGGCCAAAGGAAGATGTCAAAATGCTGGTTTTTATCAGAATTTCCTTCAGACGGGGCAGGTTTTTTGCCCCATAATTATAGGCAAGCAGGGGAGACACACCCATGCAGATGCCCATTTGCACCATGCTGATGACCATGGTCGCCTTTCCTGCCGCTGCCATGGCGGCAATGACTCCTGAGCCGTAGGTGCTGAGGATCCGGTTGCTGAACGTGGAAGCGAAACCGGAAAGCAGACTGCTGATCCCATTGGGCAGACCTACTGCCGCCGTGTGGAGGAGCAGTCCCGGCTTCCTCAGGCCGGGCTTGGGGGAGAAGGTCAGCACATTGGACTTTTTCCGCGTGAAGAAAATCATCAGGACGCTTGCCACCAGGTTCCCAATGACAGTCGCAAGAGCCGCGCCGGTGACACCCATATGGAGCACCAGGATCATCACCGGGTCTAAAATAATATTTGTGAGGGTACCGGCGATATTGCAGAGCATACCGGAAAGAATCAGACCCTCTGCCCGGACAACGGAGCCCATGGTCACGCTGAACAGCATGACAGAGGATCCAATGGCCAGCACCCGCATATAGGCTCCCGCAAAGGGAAGCATATCCTCCGTAGCACCCAAAATCCGGAGAATGGGATTTGTGGCAGTCAGCATGACCACAGAAAAAACAACACTGAACCCAATGGCCGCCCAGACACACAGGCTGCTCACCGCCTTTGCGTCATCCCGTTTTCCAGCGCCCAGAAAATTGGCAATTACCGCACAGCCACCTGCTCCCAGCATGGTGCCTACGGCAGCGGCAAGACTAAATACCGGCCCTACCACTGCAATCGCCGCTACCTGGGTATCGTCTCCCAACATGGCAATGAAGAACATATCCGCCATGTTGTAGATCACCATAATCAGAATGGTCAGCACGGCGGGTACCGCCAGGGAGAAAATGGCTTTCCACACCGGCTTATCCCGGAATAAGGTTTCATTTCCCATAATACATACCCTCTGTTGCACGAATGATATATAATGAACATCTGTTGACTGCTTTCTTAGCTTGTATTATAATATCCCAGAGGAAAAGACGCAAGCGACAATGTTTTTCTCTCCTGCCATTTTGTAGACAGATATTCAAGAAGTGTTGAAGAAAGGGACAGATGTATGAAAAATGATCTCCGTGTTCGCTATACCCAGAAGGTCATTCAGGAAGCCTTTTGGAAGCTGCTCCGGGAAAAACCTCTGGCAAAGATTACCGTAAAGGAAGTATGCGACCTGGCCGGGATCAATCGGGGCACCTTCTATAAGCATTACATGGATTGCTATGACCTGATGGACAAGCTTCAGGAAGACGTGATCCGGGAAATGGAGCAGCGGCTGGATTCCATTGAAAGCACGGGTATCCGCAGTATGCTTGTTTCCCTTATGGAGACCCTGCAAAATGACGTGGGGCTGCTTCATATTCTCTACACCCAGGGTCAGTCGGGGGCCTTTCTGCACCGGATTGTGGGCTGCTGTTATCGCTATATGGAAACCCGGGTCACCTCCATTCCGGGAATGTCTGCGGAGGATCCCTTCAAGAACATGAATTACGCCTTCCTGGTAAGCGGGTGCTCCGGTGTCATGGAATATTGGATTCATACCGGAATGCAGGAATCACCGGAAACGGTGGCGGAACAGATGCTTTGGCTGTGTGGCACGTTTTTAGCAGGACTTAAGGAAACGGGATCGGCGTAACCGCCGATCCCGTAAACTATTTTCAGATATGGACGTTCAGCCACTGCCCGCTGACCTGGAAGCTTTTCATCAGGAAGCCCTCGATCCAATTCCGGTGACCTTCCAGAATCACTGCTTCCACACCGTTTCCCCTGGCGATTTCTTAGAGGCCTTCCAGGATCTGCGGAAAATGGACAAGCAGCAGCTTCGCAGCTTCCTGCTGGGTGCGGAGCTGCTGCTGTTCCACAGAAGCCGTGAGCAGCTTCTGGCAGAGCCGGAGGACGTGATGGGTGCCAACCATGTTGTGCTGGTAAAGGATATGCTGACGGTGATCAGCGAGCCTACCCGGATCGTGCCCAGCCAGTACCCGGATCGGGACGTTACCTACCGGGGCATCCTCCAATCCAACGGCGATGTTGGCCTGAATGGTCGGAAGGGTGAGGATCGGCTGAATATGACGGCCAACAATCACGGAAAGGTGAACAGCTCTGCGCTCCTGCCCCGGAGATCACATCTCCGGTTTTTGCGCCGGGAGCCTGAAAGGAAACCTTATCCTTCATTGGGCGCCGTCCTCATGGTAGGCGCTGTCCATCTCCCAGAGTGCCAATGAAGCAGGCTCCCCGGTGATCTGGAAATAGCGGCTTCCATCTGTATAGTTTCGGGTGGATACCGCTTTTCTTCCATTCAGGTAGACCTCCAGCATGGAGTGATCCAGATAGCAGGTAAAGGAAATGGGCTCATCGCCTAAGTCCACGTTGTCCGCTTCTCCCCGCCAAACGCCCAGTTCCATGCCGTTTTCGTCTCTCAGGCCAAGACGGTGGGTATGGCGATCATAATAAACCTCCTTCTGCTGCTGTCCATAGCAGAGGATCACGGAAGCATGGTTACCGGTGCAGCTGTATTCCAGGCACAGGGTGTCTCCGGGATGACGTTTCAGATCATCGTTGGAGGATACCGGGATGGCGACCTTCCGCAGGCTTTCCGTCTCATGGATGGGGCGAATATCCAGCTGCCCTTTTCGGATGGAAAGCTCCGCCGGCAGGCCGCCGTTATGGGCCCAACCGGCGTGAACCTCGTCCAGGAAGGGCCGTTTTCCCTGGGCAATGTGAATACCACGGATCGACCGTCGGGGGTGACAAAGCCACTGGGGCCGGTGAACACACCCTTGCCAAGGTCAAGAAGCGCTGCCTTTTCGTGGTGCTTTGTAAAGCGCCGCTTTTCCGGCTCCCAGTCTCCCAGGAAGTAGTAGACCTCCACACAGGTGGTTTCCACCTGGGCGGCGCACAGCAGCAGAATGTGGCAGACCACCTTCCCGGTCTCGTCCTTCAAAGGCAGCAGCACAGGAAGCTCCCAGATATGGCCCACTTCCTGATTGCTGTCAAAATCGTAGTCCACCAGGAAGCCGTGATTGTCCCAATGGAGACCATCGGTGGAGCTGTAGAGGATGGCATTGCCGCCGCCGTTATGAGCATCGCCGCTGCCTACCAGCATGAAGTAGGTATCCCCCTCCAGCCAGACGAAGGGGTCCCGGAATTCTCCCATCCAGCCCATGTCCTGCTCCTGAACCAGTTGGGGACGGGTGTGCCATATGTCAAGGCCTGCCTCCGGGGTGGCAAGGGCCACAGCCTGGTTTGGAAAGCAATTGTCGTTTCCGGCGGTGAAATAGATCCGGGGTTTTCCTTCCTTATCAATGACGGAGGAACCGGACCAGCAGCCATGGGGAGCGTTTTCTTCCTTTTCGGGGATCAGCGCCAGGGGACAGGACTGCCAGCGGATCATATCCCGGGACTTTAAGTGTCCCCAGCACAGGTGATCCCAGATGGGGGCGTGGGGGTTGGCCTGATAGAAGATGTGATACCAGCCGTCATAGTACATGGGGCCGTGGGGCTCGTTCATCCACTTGCCTTCGGGACTGAGATGGTAGACGGGACGGTTGCGGTCGTGGCAGTAGGTCTTGCGCTGGGGCATAGCCGCCATAAAGGTTTCTGCCTCCTGAGTACGGGTGTAGACAGAACGGTGAAGTGCGAGAATCTCCTCCTCATCCTTCTGCCCCTCGTCCAATTCCACCCAGTTCATGTAGCCGTAGAAGCAGCCAAAGGGAACTTCCTCTGTATAAAAGTCGCCATCCATCCGCCGCCCAATGTAGGGGCAGCTCTCCGGGAAGGAAAGGGAGGTATGCCTGGGAAACTGCCTGCGGTTCGAGAGCACCCCGTTTACATACAGGTCGCACCAGCCGGCGTCCCCACGGTATACCACGGTGACGATGTTCCAAACTCCTGCCTGGGCATGGGCACGGATGGGAGAAAGCTGGGCGGAAGTCTTCCCAAATCCCAGATTTACCGTGAGGACACCGCCCTGTTCCAGCAGAATCTCAATGCCCCGGTTCGCTTCCTTTTGGAAAAAGGTAAATAAGCCATCCGGGTGGGAGGAATAGGTGACAGGCAGGAAGGAAAGGCTGAAGGTGAAGCTTTCTCCTTCGGTGAGAAAATGGGGCTTCCCCCGAAACCAGTGGGAGTAGCCGTCAAAGAGAAAGCCGTCCCCGTGGAATCGATAATCCCGGTTCTGAAACCGGGGATCCTGGGAAATGGCAAAGTCCGTTTCTGCTTCACCGGAAAGGCAGACAGGAATGTTTTCTTGATTGGCGGAAAAGGTGTAGCGCATGATAGCGGCCTCCAAATTTATTGATTGAACTGTTCCTCGATCTGAAAAGCCTCATCCAACCGGGGATAGAGCAGATGCAGAGAAAGAAAATGAATGTACCATACTCCTACAATGGGCAGGAGCAGCAATGTCCAGGGGGCAAACAGGAGATAGATGCCCCAATAGGCCATCTGGAGCAGCCCTGCTCCCATGACCTGCCGGTAGTTCTGCACACAGAACAGCACCGCGTTACGGATGCGGATGGATGCTTTTTGCTGAAACAGCACCAGCTGCACCCAGTAGAGCTGAAAGACAATCGTAAGCAGCAGAAGGGACAGCAGGGCCATCAGAATCGTTCCCCAGGAAGGGGACTGGTCCGCCCACCAGAAAAGCATCCCCAGGAAGGAGAAAATGCCCATTGTCAGCCCAAGCAGAGCACCGGGAAGGAGACTGCACCGGAAATTTTGCCGCCAGCTCTTCTTGTAGTTCTCCCACCAGGGCATGGGACCGTCCCGGAGGGCACGGAGAATGCCGTCATACAGCCCGGACAGAAAGGGACCGAATACCATGCCGCCGATTAAGGAGCAGGGGATCAGCACCAGGATGCTGGAGCTGGAAATGGCAAGGGCAATGCCAAAGGCAAGGGGCAGCGCTCCCAGGATGGTGAGGGCGTTGAGCTTCAACCAGTCCCGCCAATGTCTGCCCATCAGCTGCTTATAGCGGTTAAAGCCCACCTGCCGCCTGGTTTCATCGTAAGATTTGTCTTCCGGTATGAACATTCCCATAGGCTTTTCCTCCCTTTAAGAAACGTAGTGGAGAGAATTCAGAAACGCTTCCAGAAGGTCTCCAGGCTCCTGCTGAAAGCCGGATAATACCGTAACATCCACCCGGAGGGCCAGACCCTCCCGAACGCCGGTGGCGGAGGCGCAACGGGCGTAACCGGTTTGGTAGGTATCCACCGTGTAGGACTGGCCCGCGAATTCGCTTTTTTTGCTTTCCGCCTCCGGGTATCGCTCCTGGGTCAGGGCGATCCACTGCCGGGCATTGGTCTGGAGCACATCCGGATCCTCGGATTCCACGATCACCAGATGAATCTCTCCGCCGTGGGCGGTGATCTGGGTGCCGTCCTCGCTTTTGTAAGTGGCTTCCTCTCCGGAAGTCCATTGGGCATAGTACATCCCTTCGGCGGCCAGTACATCCTCATTGCGCTGCAAAACCCAGCCCTCCATGGGCGCCACCTCCAGGCTGGTACCCAGAGTGAGGCATCCGTCATCCGGGGCCGCTTCCGGAGATTTCCGGCTGCATCCGGACAGCAATATACCAACGATCAGAAAACAGACGATCCATGGTTTCCTCATTTCCCCTTCGCTCCTTCTGTGAAAGTCTCCCAAAGTTCCCCGCAGGCTTCAGAATTAGACGCGGTTTTCTCTGTCCAGAAGCCCCTCCGGGCAAAGGCCAGGTGGGATAGATCCGTACCTGTATCCATCTGCGCCAGCGCCGGGCAGTCGCCCCAGAGCACATATTTTCCATCTGGGCTGAGATCCCCGTCGGGGGGCAGGCTGCCGTCCAGATTGCACAGGACGGAGGTGGCCTCCTGAAAAGAGGCAGGATCCTCCAGAAGGAAGAAATAACTGACGCAGTCGGTGATGTCTGCTACCAGCTGCACCTGGGCGGCCTGGGCATAGTAAAGGGTGTCGGAGTCTCCGGTATCCACCGCTGTGTACTGCTGCAAGGACACTGTGACCTTCCCATCGCCGTTCATGTCGGGGCTGAGAGCGGTAAAGCCCTCCACCAGCGCCGTCTCCGTTTCCCCGCTGAGGGGCATGGAGCCTACATAGGCAATGGTGTAATCCGGCTTTACCTGGCCGATGCCTAAAGCATTCATCAAAATGCTTCCCGAAATCAGAACCAGCAGAATGCCGATGCCTACATGCCACTTATAATAGTGCCACCAGTTCCGTCGCCGCTCTGCCTTGGTCAAAACCCTGGGCTCCTCCGGCTTGACAGATTCCTTCGCTTTTTTCAGCAGATATTCACTGGCCATAATTTACTCCTTTGTGGTGCCGCCGAAGCCATAGCCAACAGGCAGGCAGACAAGACTGGGAACGGTGCTCCTGTCCTCCCGCAGAAGCATATCCACGCAGGCTTCCGCGATTTTGTCCGTGGGCTGGACGATGGTGGTGCAGTAAAACTGCCCGTTATCAAACCGTCGGATCCCGTCAAAGCCGATGATCTGCACATCCTCCGGAACCCGGAAGCCCATATCCTCCAGAATCTTGCGAATCTGAACGGCCAGTAGATCCGTGGCGCAGAAAATGCCGTCATAATCCAATACCCCATCGTGAAGGTGGTTCCGGAAGAAGTCCCGGAAGACCTGCAAATCCACGGGATCGGTGAGTCGGTAGCTGTCACAGGGGATTCCCAGCAGATTGCATCCGGTGGCGAAGCCGTCTCCACGCTTGTCCGCTTCGCCGGGAATGGAGGAACCCACCCGCAGGAACAGCAGCTTCCGACAGCCCAGAGCGACCAGCTTTTCGGCAGCCAGCCGCCCGCCGCCGTAGTTGTCGGAGGCGACACAGGGGATGCTGGAGGTGAAGTAGCGGTCAATGCTGATGAAGGGAATGTCTTCGCTGAGGTGTACCATGCTGTAGGTCAGACCGATGATGCCGTCTACCTTATTTTGCCGCACCATGCGGATGCATTCATCCTCCCGCTCATGGTAGGAGTCCGTCAGGAACAGCATCATCTGATAGTTCCGCCGGGTCAGAGCAATATTCAGCTGCTGCGCCAGGGCAGCAAAATAGGGATGCTCCGTGGAGGGGAGAATCACGGCGATGATGTTTGTCTTATTGGTTTTGAGACCACGGGCATAGGGATTGACCTGATACCCCAGCTTCCGGGCGGCCTCCTCCACCTTGAGCCGGTATTCCTCTCCGACCTGCAAGCCGTTGAAAACCCGGCTGACCGTTCCCAGGGCCACGCCAGCTTCTCTGGCAACATCCTTCATGGTGGGCTGTGTGTTTTTCATATCCATATCCTCGCATATCCTATTTATGAAACGTTTCGCCGCAAGGGCTTTCCTGTGGTGAATTTCTTTGATAACATTCTAACAAATGTCCTTCGAAAAGTAAAGAGGCAATTTCATTTCTGTTTCATGAAATGCTTCTTTTTGCGAAATGCATACAAAATAGACAATATGAATTTGTGCAATGAGAAGAAAACAACATTTTTGGCAAAAATCACGCGAAAAAATATTGATAAATTCTGAACAACTCATTATGATATGGACAGTGATGTAACGTTTCACGAAAATGCACAAACAAGCACTGCATCTCAAGACCTGCGGGAGTGGTGCGCACCACATGACATTTTAAGGAAAGAAGTGATCAATGTGTCCAAAGTAAAAACGGCCGACGTTTCTCAAGGCGGAGCAAAGGTTCGTACAAAATCCCTGGGGCAGCGGATCCTGGACAACTGGCAGATGTACGCATTGCTGCTGATTCCCGTGATCCTGACCTTTGTGTACAAGTACATCCCTATGTACGGTATCCAGATCGCCTTCCGGGATTTCTCCCCCAACAAGGGCTTTGCGGGAAGCACATGGGTGGGGCTGAAATGGTTCCAGCGGTTCTTCAGCGCGCCGACCTGCAGCCGTATGATCCGCAACACGATCCTGCTCAGCTTCTACTCCCTGCTGTGGAGCTTCCCCATTCCCATCATTCTCTCCCTGATGATCAATCAGCTGCGGTTCCACAGATACAAGCGGGTGGTGCAGACGGTGCTGTATGCGCCTCACTTCATTTCCATCATGATCGTCTGCGGTATGATCCGGATTTTCCTGAGCCCCTCCGGCGGTCTGCTGAATCTGATCCTGGGCACCAGCACAGATTTCCTGACGGAATCCTCGGCCTTCCGTACCATCTATATTGCCTCCGGCATCTGGCAGGACGCAGGCTGGGGCTGCATCATTTATCTCGCGACCCTGGCCAACGTAGACCCCGGACTGTATGAAGCGGCAAAGATGGACGGCGCTTCCGTCTTCCAGCGGATTTTGCACATCGACATTCCGGAGCTGATCCCCATGGTGGTTCTGAACCTGATCATGGCCGCCGGCGGCCTGATGAACGTGGGCTTTGAAAAGGTGTGGCTGCTGCAAACGGATCTGAACAAGGCAACCAGCGACGTCATTGCCGTGTATGTCTACCAGCAGGGCATTGAAAACGCCAAATACAGCTACTCCACTGCTGTGGGCCTGTTCAATACCGCTGTGAATATCGTTCTGCTGATCATCGTAAACAAGATCGCGTCCAAGCTTTCGGACGTGGAATTCGTGTAAAGGAGGCGGTGAGTATGACAAGAAAGTCTGATAACCTCTCCACCGGCATGTCCGACAAGCTCAGCGATGTGATTCTGGTGGTCATTACCGCCGCGATCCTTTTTGTGGTCGCGTATCCCCTTTATTACGTTGTGGTGGCTTCCTTCTCCAACCCTTATGACGTCTATGCGGGCAAGACCTTCCTGTTCCCCAGCGGCTTTACCCTGGATGGCTACAAGGCGGTGTTTGCGGAAAAGTCTATCGTCACCGGCTTCCTCAATTCCGTGCTGTATACCACCGTGGGCACCATTTTCTCCGTGGTCATGCTCTACATCACCGCCTATCCCATGGCCCAGAAGGACCTGCCCGGGCGGAAATTCCTGAGTCTGTTCTTCGTGATCACCATGTACTTTGGCGGCGGCCTGATCCCCACCTACCTGGTTGTCAAGCAGACGGGCCTGATCGGGAATATGTGGTCTTTGTTCCTTCCCGGCGGCGTGGCTGTGGGCAATATGATCATCGTCCGCAACTACTTCCAGAACAGCATTCCCCACGATTTGGTCGAGGCCTCCGAGATT
>CAYMWT010000032.1:0-14513 GCA_964394055.1 uncultured Oscillospiraceae bacterium | reverse complement strand
GTGGCAAATAAAATTCTATCATTTTCTGCCAGGGCATGTACCTGGCAGAAAACACTTCTCAGGCTGCGCAGTGTACGAAGTGCATGAAGCAGACTGCAATCTTCCTGTGCAAAAGCCCCAAAGGGGTTTTGCACAGTTAAAAAATCCCGGTCATATGACCGGGATTTTTTATTCCAGTACATGCTCCAGACCCATCTGCAAAATGGTCTTCACATGGTCGTCTGCCAGAGAATAGAGAATGTTCTTCCCATCCCGGCGGAACTTGATCAGATGCATTTGCTTTAAGATCCGAAGCTGATGGGATATGGCGCTCTGGCTCAGGTTTACCGCCTCGGCGATGTCCGTCACGCACAGCTCCCGCCTGGAAAGCAGGGAGAGAATGTGTACTCTGGTGGCATCGGCAAAGCCCTTGAACAGCTCCGCAATATCCTCCATGGTCTCTTTTTCGGGAATGGCCGGACACCTCCTTCCTGAGTTTATCTCTATTTTACCGTATTTTCAGAAATTTGCAACCCTTTTCTTCCGGCAGCTTCTCCTCCCTTCTCTCCGGCCCGGAGATACATAATTTTCCCAACTTCGGTTACCACTATCTTTGCGGAATCCTTCCGGCTGAAGAAGGGGTTTTCTTCGACTTTTTCTATTAATTTTTTAGAAAGGGGCTTTCCAAAGGGTTCTAAGTGTGATATAGTATTCTAAGGAAGCTCTGATTAAATCGGCAAGAGCTGGCGGCGAGAGATTTTGGCCCAGGCGAAAGTGTGGAAAATGTGGGAATACTTTGTGTATTTCCCATTTTTCACACTGCACGATTGGGGCAAAAGATCCGCTGTCCACCCGCGGACGATTTAATCAGAGTTTCCCTAGGTTTACTATGCGAATCAAGAGGCGATAATTATGAGAGATCTCTCCAAGATTTCCGTTGTTCTGCCCTCCTTAGACCCGGACGAAAAGCTGAACGCCGTCATCGACGGCCTGCTTCAATACGGCTTTACCGATATTATTCTGGTCAACGATGGAAGCAAACCGGAAAACCTGCATTATTTTACCGAGGCCGCCGCGGCCCATCCTGAAATCCACCTACTCCACCACGAGGTCAACCGGGGCAAGGGTGCCGCTCTGAAGAACGCCTTCCACTGGTTCCTCCAAAACCGGCCCGACGGTCTTGGCGTTGTCACCGTAGACGGGGACAACCAGCACCATCCCGCGGATACCCGGGCCTGTTGTGAGCACATGCTGGATACCGGCCATTGTACCCTGGGCTGCCGAGACTTTACTCTGGATCACGTCCCCGCCAGAAGCCGGTTTGGTAACCACACCACTTCCCTGGTCTTCAAGATCTTCTGCGGTATGACCATTTCCGACACCCAGACAGGGCTCCGGGCCATTCCCAGAAAGTATCTGGAAGCGCTGACAAAGGTCTCCGGTGATCGGTTTGAATACGAAACCAATATGCTCCTGGCCTTCAAGGAACAGGGCATCCCCTTTGATGAGGTCAAAATCCGCACCGTCTACATTGAAGAAAACAAAAGCTCTCACTTCCGGGTATTCCGCGACTCCTGGCGGATCTACAAGCTGATCCTGCGCCACTTCGTCCTTTATACCCTAACCTCCCTGTTTGCCTCCTTCGTGGATATGGGAGCCTACAGCCTGTTTACCTGGATGTTTGGCAACATTCTGAATGGAATGTCCCTTACCGCCGCCGCAACCATCGGGGCCAGAGCCGTCTCCTCTTTTCTGAACTTTGCTTTGACAAAAGAGCTGGTCTTTAAGACCGGTGTATCTTGGAAGCGGTCAATGCTTCGATACTATCTTTTGGTTCTGCCCCAGATGGGCGTGCAGATTCTGCTGACCCAGGGCGTCTACTGGCTCTTCCAGATTCCCGACAACGCCAATTTCCTTCGCACCCTGATTTATACTATCGTAATGACGGTTCTCTATTTTATCAGCTATATGATCCAGCAGCGCTGGGTCTTTGCACCCCGAAAATCCGAATGAGAGGTAAATTCTATGGCTAAGAAATCAACCCCCGATACCCCCATGGAGCCTCAGAAGAAAAAGAAGAAGGGCAGCGGTCTGCTGGGCCGCATCATCCGCCGCTTCTTCCTGCTCCTGTTCACCGTCATTTTCCTGGCAGTGGCAGCTCTGATTCTGGTGATGAACCTGATCTTCAACGGTCCCTCCCCTGCTGCCCGGGATACCCTCACCATGTCCCTTATCGAAGCCAGCGCCACCAAGTGGGTGCCCGCCCTGTTCATTGGGGAAGACACCGTGGCCGAGATCCAAAAGGGTACGGACGTCCAGCTTCAGGAGGAGCAGACCGATACCTCCAAGGTGGTCATCCAGAAGTACAACGCCATCTCCTCCGGTACGGACGAATGGGCCAATTTCTCCGACGGCATCCGCATTGAGGAAGTCTATGGCGATACCTATACCGCCCATGTCATGATCGTCCGGGATCCCTCCCAGGTGTATATGGGCATCTCCACCCAGGGCGGCTTCTCCACTGCCGTTCCCGGCAAGCGGATCAATGTTGCCATCGAGGATGAAGGGGCCATTGCCGCCATCAATGCCGGCGCCTTCAACGACGACGGCACTGCCAGCTCCTATGTAGGCTCCACCCCCCTGGGTCTGGTCATGTCCGAAGGGAAGGTCGTATGGACCTCCGGCAAGCAGCCCGGTCTGGAAGGCTTTGCCGGATTTAACGAAGACAACATTCTGGTGGTTTCCCAGAAGAACCTGACCCAGGCGGAAGCCCAGGCGCAGGGCATCCGGGACTGCTGCTGCTTCGGCCCCGCCCTGATCATCAACGGTGAGGTCAACCCCACCGCCTACAACGACAAATCCGGCTATAACCCCCGTACCGCCATTGGCCAGAGAAGCGACGGCGCTGTGATCTTTGTGTGTATCGACGGCCGTCAGGCAGGCTCCATGGGCGGCTATTACTCGGATATTGTGGACATCATGCAGGAATACGGCGCTGTCAACGCCTGCAACATGGACGGCGGCTCCTCCTCCGTCATGATGTACCGGGACGCGGATGGCCGCTACGGTGAGGCCGGTGAAGTGGTCATGGTCAATAACTATTCCCTGCTTCAGTCTCAGCCCAGACGGATGCCGAACTTCTGGATGGTTCGGCCCGCATCCTAAGGGAAGGAGGAACGCCATATGTATAAAGGTAAATTTGATCAGAAAAGCAAGTCCTCCTCCGCGGATGTAAAGGATCTTCTTGCCCAGCGGGAACAGGAGGCGGCCCGTGCCGCTGCCAGAAAGACTGCCCAGAAGCAGCCTGTCTCCCAGCCCGCTGCCAGGCAGCCCCAGACCCGTCCGGCTCCCGCGCCTCAGCAGCAAAACGTAAAGCGTCCCCAAACTGCCTCTGCTCCCGTCAAGCCCCAGAAGCGGGGGCCCCGTCTTGGCGGCGTGATCTTCTACACCCTGTATTTTCTGTTCATCCTGATCTTCTTCGGCGCCACCTTCCTGGGTCTCAACTGGCTCAACGGCTGGCTGGGTGACTACGAGGCCTCTCAGCCCACGGTGAAGGCGGAGCAGGTCTTCCAGCAGTATTTCTCCCATGCGGATTGGGCCAGCCTTTATGACGCCTCCGGCATGGCTGATTCCCCCTATGAGGGCAAGGAAGAATTTGTATCCTATATGGAACAGAAAATCGGCACCTCTCCCCTGTCCTACCTGAGAACCTCCAACGGTCTGTCTTCCGACAAGAAGTACAACGTTCTTCTGGGGGACGAGAAAATCGCCGCCTTTACCCTGACCGACCGCAATGAGGTCAAGTCCGGCTCTCTGACCAACATGTCCGACCTGGATCTGGGCGAGCTGGGCAAGATCCCTGACTGGCAGCTGGGCGGCGTGGAGATTTTTGTCCAGCGTACCGGCACCTATCGGATCGTAAAGGTGAACGGTCACCGTGCCCTGGTCAACGGCGTGGAGCTGGACGATTCCCACATCATCCAGATCGCCACCACCCTGGCTGAGGAATACCTGCCCGCCGATACCACCGGCGTCAGCATGTGCACCCAGGAGGTCACCGGTCTCTTCGCCCAGCCCACAGTCACCGTGTTCGATGAAAACGGCACGGAAATGCAGGTCACCTATGACGAGGACACCCGCACCTTCACCGAGCGCACGGAAAGCAACACCATGTCCGCCGAGCAGGAGGATGCCGTCCGCAATGCCGCCCAGACCTTCTGTCTGTGGATGATCGAGGAGGTCACCAACCGGGCCACCGTGGCCAAGTATTTTGATCCCGCCGGTGATACCTATTCTGAGATCGTCAAAACCAGAGAGCTGTGGGTACAGGATCACAGCGGCTATGAATTCGCCGACGTAAAGATCAGCAACTTCACCCTCTACAACGACAGCATCTTCTCCGCCCGGATCACCATGACCCTGAAGGTCACCCGTACCGACGGCACTGTGAGAGATTTCCCCTATGCGTCCTCCATGTTCTTCCAGAAGAACGAAAACGGCAACTGGCTGTGTACCAAGGCAACCAACAAGGATATTTCCCAGCCTGTTGGCAAGGTTCGCCTGACCTTCCTGGTGGATGACCAGGAGATCTTCAGCAACTTCTTTGAAACCGACGCCACCGAGATCGTCACTCCCGCCATCTCTCCCATCCCCGAAGGCAAGGTCTTCACCGGCTGGGCCAGGAAGGAAGTGGACGAGCAGGGTGTCACCACCTGGATGCTCATGTTCCAGCCCGACGAAAGCGGACATGTGTCCATCCCCGAGGGGAACAACCTGGAGCCTATGACTCTGTACGCCCTGTTTGAGAATGCCGGTTCCGCCTCCGCTGTGGAAACCGTGCCCCAGGCCACGGAAGGAGGCGCGTAAGCCGTGCTTGATCTTCTGAATCAGCTGGCCCTGTCCTTTGATCTGCCCATTCTGGACTGGATCCAAGCCAACCTGAAAAACGGTATCTTTGATGTGATCTGGCCCATTATCACCCTGTTTGGTGACGGCGGCATCTTCTGGATCGGCGTGGCCGCGGTGCTGCTGATCTTCCCCAAAACCCGGAAAACCGGCATTGGCATGGGCATTGCCCTGGTGATGGGCGTGATTGTCTGCAACATCACCCTGAAACCCCTGGTAGGGCGGATACGGCCCTACGACTTTAAGGAGCAGATGGGCATTACCATTCCACTGCTTGCTGACCGGCTCCACGACTTCTCCTTCCCATCGGGACACACCATAGCCTCCTTTGAAGCTTCGGTGGTGATCTTCCGGAACTACAAGAAGGCAGGCATTGCCGCCATTATATTGGCCTTCCTGATTGCCTTCTCCCGGCTGTATATGTACTATCACTACCCCACCGATGTGCTTTTCTCCATGGTGGTTGGCACCATTTTCGCCATCATCGGTGATAAGCTTGCCGGGGTGATTGTAAAGAAGCTCCCTCATGGGAAATACGAAAAACTGCAATAGACTGAAAGCCCTCCCGGACGCAGCCGCATCCGGGAGGGCTCTTCTGTTTCGGGTTAAAAAGCTTGGGCCGGAAACCATTCCCAGCCCAAGCTTCATTATCAAATCAAAACCTTCCGTTTCCAGATCCGCCAAAGCTCCCAAAGGCCGATCAAGGCCCCGACGCCCCAGCGCAGTACCCAGGCATTCCCGGAGGCGTACACCACAGCCACCATTGCAAAGTATGCCGCGGCATATTTCCACCACAGCCTCACGCCAAAGGGATAGTCGCCCCTTCCCAGTTTGTACCGGGTATAGACGTAATGGAGGAGCAGCTGAACGCTGTGGGACAGGGCCGTTGCCAGGGCCGCACCGGCCATGCCCATGGCCCGAATTAGCACATAGTTCAGCCCCAGGTTCAGCAGGGAGGAGCCGATGGTCACCGCCGCCACCACCTGGGTCTTCTTATGGTAATACTCATAGTTCACCGGGAAGGTGCACAGGAAGTTCAGGTAATAGCTGGACACGAAAATCGGTATCAGCATGGTATTGTCCTGAATATTTTTCCCCAGTGTGTACAGCCGGAACACCTCCGGCGCCAGCAGGATGAAGCCCACAGACAGAACGGTATACAATTCCAGGAAATTCACCGTTTTGGCCAGCATGGCCTCCCGTTTTCCTGCCTTCAGCTCGTCGAAGAAGAAGGGGCACCATGTCTGATTCAAAGCGCCGAAGATCACAAATATCACGTTTGCCAGAGTCCAGGCAATGCTGTACTGACCCACCAGCGTCTCTCCCCGCATCTGCTGAAGCATGACCAGATCGCTCTGGCCCAGGATCAGGTCGGAAAGGTTATGGAAAATGGCAGGAACAGCCAGGACGATGCAGAATTTCCAGTAATCCCGGCGGAAAAAGGTCTTTCCCTTCCACAAAATATATACGCACACGGGAATGCCAATGCAGCCGTAGGTGATGACGTTGCCCAGGATCCGGCCAAGATACCGGCTCTCCGCAGGCATTGGGAGAATCAGGCAAATGGACAGGGCAAAAGACACCAGCGCCACCACCAGAGAGATGACCATATTCCTCCCAGCCTTGAATTCATAGGTGAATTTCGTATTCAGGAAGCTCACCGCAAAGGTGCCAAAGGCCTGAATCAGCATCAGCACGATCAGCAGGGGACTGAGCTTCAGCAGGGCGGATATGGGCTTGATCAGCAACAGAACCAGGGCGCTGAACATCAGGTAGGCCAGCACCGACATGGTCATCACCGAGGACTGGTACCCTTCCTGTTCCTCCTCCCTGTATTCCACCCGGGCGTTCACCAGGGTTCCATAGGTCAGAAGGGTAAAGACGATGGCCACCACACTGACCCACACATTGTAGATCTTCATAATGCCGTAGCCGCTGTCCCCCAAAAGCTGGTAAAACACCGGCCCGGTAAAGATGGAAATGCCCCTGAGCAGGATCACGCTCAAAATATTAAAAAAAGCAACGCGGTTTTGTTTTTTCATGCTCGTTCCTTTACGGGTTCTTCTCCCCGTGATGATATCGCTTTCCCAGACAGCCCGGAATCAGCAGCGCACCCGGAGATACCGCACGCTGATCCGCTCCATGGGGCTCCTCCTTTATTTCAGGCTTTCATAGATTTTCTGAATGGTATCCAGGTTTCCTTCCGGGTCATGGGTCACAGCGGCGTGTTCCCTGGCTGCCTTACCCATGGTTTCCGCTCTGCCCCCCATATCCAATACCTGACAGATCCTGTAGGCCAGCATATAGGATTCCGTGGAGGGATAGACCAGGCCCTCCCGATCCGGGGTCATCAGATCCATCACCCCGCCTACATCCGCTGCCACACAGGGCACTCCTAAGAGCATAGCCTCTCCCAGAGAATTGGGAGAATTCTCAATGGTGGAGGGCAGCACGAACACATTGGCCTTCCGGTATTCCGCCTTCATCTCCATGGCGCTGAGGCTGCCCAGGAATTCCAGCCTGTCCGCCACTCCATAGCGTCGTGCCAGCTCCCCCAGGTATTTCTGATACCGGGTTCTCCTGAGCTTGCTCGCGGTGAGGAAGCTCTGTCCCGGCACTGCAAGCACCGCGTCCGGATAGTCCCTGCTGACCTTCCCAAAGGCTTCCAGCAGGTAGTGGAAGCCCTTCACCGGGTAGGAGCAGCTGGACGCGAAGATTCGATGCTTTTGACAGGTATCATACCGCCAGGCATCCGTATAGAATGGCTCCCGAAGCGTCTCGTTGCAAAAGTGGTACTGTGCCTGAGGATTGACGGCGGCCGTGCAGGCCCTGTCCCAGTGGGTGCGCCCGATGACATGCCGGGCCTTTTTCAAGGCCTGAACCTCCAATTCTCCCCGCAGGCCGAATTTCCTCTGCTGCTGCAAAAGGTTGTCCCGCCGGACAAAGTCCCGGAAGGTATATCCCTTCTGAATGCCATAGGGGATTCCCTCGTTATAGTGTCTTTCGATCACGGAACAGAGGCCCTGGATACTCACCACCGTATGCGCCAGCATCCCCCACTTCTCCACCGCGTTCATCATCGCCAGGGTGTGGCCGTACTCCGTGCCCCAGACATGGATCACATCCGGCTGAAACGCCCGGATCTCCTCCCCGAACTTCTCTTCCAGCTCCGGCAGGTACACATAGGGCAGCCCCTCCCGGAAGGTCAGGAAGCTGGTCTTCTCGTCCAGCGTTCCCCGGGCTTCATTCCCTGGGTAGAGGATATGAATGGTTTCCCCTTTCCGGCGCAGTCCGGAAAGCACCGAATCCACCCATAGCCCTCCGGCGTTGGCCTTGCCCTCCAGGGCTTCCCGAACCAACCCGGGCATCAGATTGCACAGCCACAGAAGACGCATGGCTCACTTCCCCTTTTTCATGGTTTCCAGCAGATTCAGAATTTTCTTTCCCTGAATCACGTTGTTCTTGTTCTCTAAAATAAACTGTCTGGCCTCGCCGCCCTTTTGGAACAGCGCCTCGTCGGACTGGGCCAGCACCTCTTTTAACCGTCTCCCAATGCCCTCCGGGGTCTCATCCTCCATGAGGTACACATAGGGATGATATTCCTTGGGCATTCCCGGCAGCACGGTAGTCAGCACCGGCGTACCCGAGGCCATATACTCCATGGTTTTGGATGGGAAGGAATACTTGACAAATTCCTCGTTGGTGGGTCTGGGATTTACCAGCAGGGTGGCTTCCATCTCCTTTTCCACCACCTCACTGCTCAGCAGCATCCCGCCGTAGACGATCCGTGGATCCTCCCGGGATATCCGTTTCAGCTCTTCCACATAGTCCCCCGGGCCGTAAATGGTCAGCCGGGCATTGGGAATGTCCGCCTGACGGAAACCCTCGGTCAGATTCTTTAAGCCGTATTTCTCGCTGACCCCGCCTGCGTACAGGCACACCCTGGGCTTCTTCTTTTTCTGTAAATCCGGCTTTCTTTCCCCCACGGCAATGTCCGCGTGGCCTTCCAGAATCACATAGGGCTTCCCCTGAGGATTCAAACGGTCATTCATAGCCTGGGTCAGCAGCACATATCCGTCACATTTGCTGATGGTGTAGTTGGCAAGCTTCCGGGAAAATCCGCTTTCTCCCAGCATATCCGGCAAATCCGTCACAATGGCAATACAGGGAATGCCCTTTGCCTTGGCGGCCAGCAGCCCTGCCAGGGCCGTGATCCGGTTCAGCCCGTCCACAATGACAGCGGAATCCCGATCTGCCAGGGAGATCGTTTTAAAGAAGGTTCCAAAGCCAACACACAGGGCTTTCAAAACAGGATTGCGAATGGCCGGAATATAGTGATACACTGCGCCGCCCTCGGTTTCCTCAGGCAGGGAAACCACGGCCTTGTTCAGCACCGAACGATTCACCGGAGGATTGGCGATCACGTCCACCCGTTCCCCTGCTGCCAGGCCCTCGATCAGGAGCCGGTGGTACTTTTGAGACTGAAAGGCAGGCTTCACCGCCACATCGGAAAACAGTCTGGCATAGGTTTTATCCGAGCAGGTGGTCACCGCGTAAAGAATTCCCATGGAGCTTACCCTCTCTCCAAAATTTCCATATGGGCTTTCGCCATGTTTTCAATGGTATAGGGACGGATTTTTTCCAGGGAGGCCGCTCCCATTCCCTCCAGATCCCCCTGAAGGGAGCGAAGCATGGCATTCTTCAGTGCCTCCACATCCTCCACAGGGACAATATAGCCGTTCACACCGTCTTCCACCAGCTCCAACCCGGCAACACACCGGTCAGTGGTGATCACCGGCAAGCCATAGGCCATGGCCTCATTGATCACCAGGCCCCAGATGTCCTCCCGGGTGGGCAGTACAAACAAATCCGCGCATCTGTAGTATCTCTGAAGACTTTCCTTTTTCTGGAATCCGGGGAAATACACCCGATCCAGCCCCAGCTCTTTTTGCAGGGCCAGGTATTCCTCCGCAGGCTCTCCGCCGACGATGCACACAGCGGTATCCTCCGGCAAATCCTTAGCTGCCTTCAACAGAAGGTCAAAGCCCTTTCTGGGGATACACTGCCCAACTGCCAGAATCATCCGGCTCTGAGAAATTCCCAGCTCCCGGCGCAGTTGTTCCTTCTCTTCCGGAGAAACCATGTCGGTCAGAATGTCTTTTTCAAACAGAGAGGAAAAGGGATAGGTTTCGATTTTTTCCCGGTTTGCACCGTAATGGGCCAGAAAATCCGTGGTATATCGGCCTGTACTGAGCCAGCGGTCGGCCATGGTCACCAGCTTCTTTTTCATCAGGAATTTGCCCTTCCCTTCCTCCCGAATCAGGCCCCCGTCCACCTCCATATAGAAGGGAGTCCTCCGCAAGCGAAGACAGGCCATGGCCAGCATGGCCGTGGGAGAGGAATAGCCGCAGATGATACAGGCATCATAGGGCTTTTTCAGCCACTTCACCACGTCAGGGCACAGGTTTTCATCTCCCAGCCGGGCAACGGCCTTCAGCTGAACAGGATGAAAGCCGCCCTGACCCTCCTCGAACCAGGCACCGTCCCGGTGTCTGATGTTCTCCACCCGGTCGCTGTACAGCACGGTCACATCTGCCGTCTTTCCCAGCTGGTCAAAGAACCGCACCCGGTAGGGGGAGGCATAATTGGTCAGAAACAAAACCCGTTTCATCCTGTCACTTCCTTTATTCTCCGAAATCGATCTCCATGATCTGGTGCCGGTTTTCCCGTTCCTCCACTGGTGGAAACACCATATAGGCGCCGTACTGAGCTGTCAGATACGCGTCATAGTCCTTCGGCCCGGGGAAGGTCACCCCTTCAAAGGTATATTCCCCAAGCTCCTGCACCCACTGCCTCCGGAAGGCCACCGGGTTCGACTGTCCCCATTGGAGGCACACCCAGTTTCCTTCCCTGGGAGACGTGGCCAACGCGTCATAGGCCTTTGCCAAAGCCTCTCCGGTGGTAAACATGGCCCGGAGCTGGAAATAGAGATAGCCGATCCGCTTTTTCCAAATGATCTTATCGTCCTCCATCCAGGGGCGATAGCCGCACTTCATCAGCTTCGTCCGGTAAATGGTCAGCAGCCGGTTCCAATGGGCAAGCTGGGCCTTTGGCTCCTCGGGAAAATTGTCCACGGGAAAAATATCCACATAAAAGCCGTTTTCCTGCAAACGGCGGGTTTTTTTGCTTTCCAGATATAGGGTATTGCGCTTCATGACCTTGCCGAAGGGCAGGCCGTAATTGGGATCGGTATACCAGGACTGGAAGCAGTATTCCTTTTTCAGCTTCTCCGGGGCGATCCGGCAGAATTTCTCATAATCCTTCCGGGGCATGGCCATGTCCATATCATCGTCCCAGGGAATGAAGCCCTGATGCCGCACGGCTCCCAGGAAGGAGCCGTCGGACAGGAAATAGGTGATGTCATTTTCCTCGCAGACCCGTTTGATTTCCTTGGCAATTTCCAGCTGTGTCAGCTGAACCTTACGCAGCAATTGTGGTTCCATCAGTGCACCTTCCTTTTCGGCAGTTTGGATAACACACGCTCTGTCAGAGCCATCATGGGAAACAGCCAGAAGAACAGATCGGCGATCAGATTCTGGGTGTTAAAGGACATAAAAAGGATCAAAACCAGCATCCCGTTGACCCAGAGCTTCCGCTCCTTCTCCCACGCCAGGGCAAACCAGCCCGCCGCATGGAGGCAAAAGCCCGGCAGACCGAAAATCGCCAGCACGATCAGGCTGGATGTGGTATTGTTTCCGATGGCATAGAGTACCTGGGCAATGGGGCTGCCAAACAGGGGGTTTTTCAAAAACGCCTGCAAGTTCACCACCACCGAGCCAAGCCGATCTCCTATGGATTCCTCCTGATAGGTAAACTTGCCGATGACCATATCGTAGACTTCCCAGTAAAGGCCATTCTTTTGGGCAATGCAGTAAGCGGCCAGCGCAGCCCCGGCGGCACCCAGCACCGCCAATGCGGCCCAGACCCATTTGTTCCGGTACAGCTTCTTGTCAAAGAACACCACAATGCACATCAGCGCCAGCTCCGCGATGCCGCCGGTGGCAAAGGTGGTGACCAGGGTCAGCGCCAGGATACCGCTGAGGATCCACATGGTTCTTTCCCTTTTCCACCGCGCCGTGTACTGGCAGAGGAACAGGCCGAGGATCAGGAAGAACTGATAGACCCCAGGCTCCCGGAAAATTCCGAAATTCCGCATTTTTACATATTCCAGCGGCACAAAGGAAAAGAGAAAGTTGTAAAACTCCACATCATTCTGATTTTGAAACACCGGGACCGGCAGCAATCCCCTATCCGGCAGCAGCCGCAGCACATAGGCCGCCGCCATGGAATAAATCCCCAGTACCGCCAGAAGAACCACATAGTATTTTGCCAGCTCCCGGTATGACAGGAAATAGCTAAAAAACAGGGCGGCGAAGACGCAGATCAGGACGCTGAAATACATAAGCTGCCAATCCCGTTTTGCCGCCATGGGCACAAGCACAATCACGGCGCACAGAACCATTGCCCCTGCCCGTGCGTCCAAAAGGATTTCCTTCAACCGCTTTCGGTTCTGCCAAAGGAAGGCAATGCCGATCAGCGCCAGCAGCCCCAGCATACAGGCCTGGGCCTTGTAAAAGCCCAGAATGCCGGATGTCACCAGGGTATCCCGGGACAGGTACAATAGCCCAAACAGGCATACCAGCGTGAAAAGCCTGGTGATTTTTCGTTCCGGGAAAGGATATCGGGTCACAGTGTTTCCTCCTTGGTAAGGGTCAAAACAGCTTTCAGCAGGTTCTCCGCGCCGGGTTCCACTGCCAGCCCACCGAACTGACAGGCAATTTCTTCACAGGCCGTATCCCGGTAGACCACGGCAGGGGTACCGCAGCAGTTTGCTTCCAGGGTGGTCATACCAAAGGTCTCTTCCAGACTGGGGTTGAGGAACACATCCGCCGCAGTGTAAGCTTCCGCCAGCTCCTGAACGGTTTTCGTCCGGGGCAATCCCAGAATTTCCTTGGGCAGGGTCTGAATCTGCTCTTTGCTCAGCCCGATGAGGACAATTTTATAGGAATCATCCAGAAGCCTTGACAGGGCAATAAAGTCCCCAAGGCCCTTTCGCTTCTCCCAAACGCTGGCAACTCCCAGCAGAATTTTCTTTCCTTCCAGGCCATATGTTTCCCGGAAGCTCCCGGGCGTGGGCTTGAAAACCGCCCGGTTGACCTGGTTATAGTGAACCTCCACCGGATAGTCCTTAAGGAAGCTTGCCTCCACCCGGCTTTTCAGCCATTGAGAAGGGACGATCAGGGTCAGATTGGGGATCCCGGTAAAGAGGGCTTTTTTTCGTTCGTAATTTCCGGAGCTTCCATCCAGCAGGATGCTTTTGGGGTAGGCGCCCTTTTGAGGACAGTGGTGGCAGCCGGTTTTCCATTTGTCACAGCCCGCCATTTCAAAGTAGGCGCAGTGACCGGTGAAGCTCCAGCAGTCGTGGAGGGTCCAGAAAATCTTTTTGCCGCAGGTTCGAAGATATCCAAACAGCTCCTCCAGATTGATGTAGTAGCCGTGGAGGTTATGCAGCCAGATCACATCCGGGTCGTATTGCCTCACCCAGTCCAAAAACCGCCGGGTAGCTGCCCGGGAGCCAAAGCCCTGGTCATCCAGGAGCCGGCTTCGAAGGCCGTGGAGACGGCAGTCCCAGTCGGAGCCGATCCGCACCGTGGGAACGTCCGCATACCCCTCCTGCTTCCGGCCAAAGGCGAGGGTACAGCTATGTCCCTGTGCCATCAGCTCCCGACAGGTATCGGCAGCAATCCTTCCGGTACTGCCATAGCCCGCTACAGAGTTGATAAACAGATACTTCATACCCTCGTTCACACCCTTTTTCTCAGTATTTCCGCCAGACCATTTTGTCCACCACGCCGGTGTAGGACTGGATGATCTTGACCACCTTGGTGGAGACATTTTCCTCCACATAGTCAGGCACGGGGATGCCAAAATCCCCTTCCAGGTTCATTTGCACAGCGGTATCCACCGCTTGCAGCAGATGTCCTTCATCGATGCCCGCCAGAATGAAGCAGCCCTTGTCCAATGCCTCCGGCCGCTCGGTGGAGGTGCGGATGCACACCGCCGGGAAGGGATGGCCCACGCTTGCGAAGAAGCTGGATTCCTCCGGCAGTGTTCCGGAATCGGACACCACAGCAAAGGCATTCATTTGCAGACAGTTATAGTCATGGAAGCCCAAAGGCTCATGCTGAATGACCCTTCTGTCCAGCCGGAAGCCGGTCTCCAATAACCGCTTTTTGGAGCGGGGATGGCAGGAGTACAGAATGGGCATGTCGTACTTTTCCGCCATGGCATTGACAGCGGTAAACAGGGACAGGAAATTCTTCTCCGTGTCGATGTTTTCCTCCCGGTGGGCAGACAGCAGGATATACTTCCCCTTGGTCAGCCCCAGACGATTATGAATGTCCGAGGCCTCGATCTGCGGAAGATTTTCATGGAGCACCTCCGCCATGGGCGAGCCGGTGACATAGACTCGCTCCTTGGGCAGGCCGCACTCGTGGAGATACTTTCTCGCGTGTTCCGAGTAGGCCAGATTCACATCGGAAATGATGTCCACGATCCGCCGGTTGGTC
>CAYMWT010000031.1:0-14523 GCA_964394055.1 uncultured Oscillospiraceae bacterium | reverse complement strand
CCGGGATGAAACAGGTCGGTTCTGGTCCAGTCGAAGATGGGAATAAAGTTGTAGCAGATGACCTTCACGCCGAATTTTCCCAGGTTACGAATGCAGGTTTTGTAGTTTTCAATCAGGGCATCCCGGGTGGACAGACCAATCTTGATATCGTCATGGACATTGACGGACTCCACCACCTCGGCGTCGAAGCCATAGGCGTGGATCTGATCCACGACCTCCTTGATTTCGGCTTCCTCCCAGATTTCACCGGGCATTTTGTGATGCAGTGCCCAGACGATACTGGTCACGCCGGGGATCTGCTTGATGTCGCTTAAGGTAACGGGGTCATTCCCTTCCCCATACCAGCGCCAGCCCATTTTCATTGGCATAGTGCCACTTCCTTTCCTACTTGTATACGATTTCTCCTCTTCGCAGGGTGCATTGGTTCCGTGACATACGGGTACCGTGCCTACGAAATACCTTCTGGCCCAGAAATGCCGGTTTCCATACTTGTATTTCAGATTTACGTGTCGGTCGAATATCATTAATGGCTTACAGGATGGATTGCCACTGCGTTTTCTGCTGCCCGATGCTGCTTATCATCCGGGAAAGCCCGGCATCCGCCGGGCTTTCCCATAATTCGAACCTTTCTGTTGGCCGGACATTGCGACCTGTGTCTACTCCACCCGGTCGCAACCGATCATGACCCGGGTCTTGCCTCCGGTAGTGCAGGTGTAGAGCACCAGATCATAGGGGCTTTAAAGGTAACGGCGATGGCATACGCGGCGGTATATGTAACATCCTCCGTGAGTGTAATTTTATCACCGGCAGCTACCAATTCATCGTCATGCTTCCAACCACGGAACTTCCGCCCATCGGGTACATTCTGCGGTTCAGGGGCCGTTACCGTTCCATCCTCCCCTGCGGACAGTCTCGTTTCAGTTTCCCCATCAACAAAGGTAGCCGTAAAGGAGTCAGCCTGACTGGCGATGAGAGCATTGCCCTCATGAAAGGAGGCCTTGAGGGTGTCAGCCTGCTTAACCATGAGGGCACTGTCCTCACCGGAGGCAGGGGTTTCCTCAGATTCCCCATCGTCTGCGGAGGTCAAACCGTTGACTTCCTTGGGCAGGCCAGTATGTGATCCGGTCGTCCCACCTGTGACTTCCGAATCACTGTCTGTCGAGATGCTTGTATCAGTCGTGACTTCTGACTTCAAGCCATGACCGCTCCCGTTTTCATTATCCGAAGTTTTCGTCTCACCACCCGGTAAGGCGGTTTCGGCAGATTTTCCCATTGCCGTGAGTCCGGTTTCTTCCTCCGCCCGGACTGGCAGGACCGGGCTAAAGAAGCCCACTATCATGACCAGGGAGAGCAGAGCCGCCATTACGCACCGGAAAGTACGCCCGGTACGTTTCTTTTTCCGTTCATAATCTCGTCCTCCTTAATTCAAAACTCCTACCAAGGGTCAGCCCTTGACACTGCCCGCAGAGACGCCTTCCACAAAGTATTTCTGTGCGCTGAAGAAAATAATGGTTCCGGGAAGCAGGGACAATGTTGCCATCGCAAGCACCTGATTCCAATTTGCCGCACTTGTGGCATCCAGGGACATACGCAGCGCCAGAACAACCGGGTATTTCTTGACACTGTTGATATAGATCAGGGAGTTGAAGAAATCATTCCATGTCCAAATGAACTGGAAGATTGCGGCAGAAAACAGGCCGGGCTTGCAGAGGGGAAGCAGGATCTTCCAGTATACCTGGAAGGAGTTGCATCCATCGATGATGGCTGCTTCATCCAGTGCCCGGGGCAGGCCCCGGAAAAACTGGATCATCTGGTATATAAAAAACGAATTGCACGCAAATGCCGCAGGCACAATAAACGGCAGGTAGGTGTTCAGCCATCCCAATTTGTTATAAAGCAGATAACGGGGAATAATCAGCACGGAATTTGGCAGCATCAGCGTGGAGATCATCAGCATAAACAGCGCCTTTTTGTGGCGGAACCGGAATCTGGCAAAGCCATAGGCCACCAGGGAACTGGAAAATACGGTGAGAATAACGGTTGGAATCACCATGAGGAAGCTGTTTATGTAAAATGTGGTATAGGAGATATGTCCGACACCTTGCCAGCCTTTTTTAAAGGTGTCCCACACAGGTTCCTTGGGGAGCAGAGAAATAGAACCAAATATCTCCGAATTTGTTTTAAACGACGAGAAGAACATCCAAATCAATGGATATAGCATAATTATGCCAATCAGGATCATTACAGCATGGGTGCAAATGGCACGGATTCTTTTCTTCCTTGAACTCTTCACTGGTCGTCACCTCCATCTTCGTAATATGTAAATGCCTCGGAAAAGCGGAAAAACACCATAGTAAAAGCCAGGATAATAATAAACAGGATCCAGGAAAGCGCACTGGCGTAGCCCATGTTGAAGTATTTGAAGGCTTCATCATATAACTTCAGCGCGAAGAGATAGGTAGAGTTGAGCGGGCCGCCGTTGGTAATGACAAACGCACCAGTAAAGTCCTGGAACACATTGACTGTCTGCATTAGGATATTAAAGAAAAGCACCGGGGAAATCATGGGCAGTGTAACAGAGAAGAACATCTTTATTTTCCCCGATCCGTCAATAACCGCCGCCTCATAAAGTTCCGTGGGGACCTGCTTTAATGCGGCTAAAAATAAAACCATGGAGGACCCAAACTGCCACACATTCAGCAGGCTCAGGGTGAACAACGCCCAGCGGGGGCTTGACAGCCACTGAACTGCCGGCAGTCCGATTGTTGTGAATAAGCGATTGACCAGTCCGCCGTCCATAAACAGGAATCTCCACAGGACCGATACGGCAACGCTGCCGCCGAAAATGGACGGAATGTAATAGACAGTTCTGTAAAAATTGATGCCTCGCAATTTCTTATTCAGAACCAGTGCCACGACCAGCGCTGTGATAATCTTTAGCGGAAGGGACATGAGTACATATTTCAGCGTGGTAAGCAATGACTTCCAGAACATATCGTCCTTCGTGAACATTTTTACATAGTTGGCCAGACCAATCCACTTGGGCGTCCCAACCCCGTTATATTCTGTAAAAGAATAGTACAAAGACGCGAGAAGCGGATATAACTGGAACACAAGAAAGCCGATAATCCATGGCAGGATGTACAAATACGCAACATTCTGGATCCTGGCTGTCTTCCGTTTTTTTAGCATGATACACCTTCTTCCGAAAATGAAAAGGCAGATCCGGACTTTTCAGCACCGGATCTGCCTTGGTCAAAGTCAGGCATTCACCGCATCCAGCTTAGCCTGTACATCCGTCAGGAACGTGTCCGCAGCTTCCTCCGGCGTCAGCTGACCATACACAACCTGCTCACAGATATTCTTAACAACATCTCCAACCTCACTGTTAGACTGAATCAGCGGGATGGAATCTGCGGGTGCAGCATTGACCCAGTCCATCATCTGAGAGATCTCAGGGCTTACCTGATTATCATCCACCAGGGCCTGCATGGCATAGGAATTGTTGGGTACGGAGCGCTGCGTTCCCAGCAGCAGAGCGGCCTCCGGATCGGTCAGCAGCCAGTTGGCGAAATGGATCGCCACGTCTGCGTTCTTGGAGCGGGAGGAGACACACAGCGCCATACCCGCTTCAAAAGGAATGTTCTGGTTTTCTCCGTCCTTTGCGAACGGCGGCTTTCCTACCGCAAAGCTGCCTTCTTCCAGAGCACTCATGTACTTACCCACGGTTGCGGACCAGTCAACGGTAAATCCCATTTCTCCGTTAATCCACTTGGGATTCTGCTCCATCTGGCCGGTAAAGAGGCTGGCCTCACCCAGAGGCTGGGCAGTGCCGCTTTCGAACAGATCCCGCAGAATCGTAAAGGCCTGTGTCAGTTCCTCTTTGCTTGCCTGGATGTTGCCATCCTCGCCAGCCCAATAATGTCCGTACTTGGAATAAATATATTGGCTCATGACGAAAGGTCCAATTCCGCCGGTAGAGGTGCCGGCCTCAATCGCAAACAGATAATCGTTGGGGTTGCTCTCGTGAATCTGGCGGCCGGTTTCAATCATGTCTTCCCAGGTCCAGACGGTATTCAAATCCAAATTATGCTTCTCAAAGAAATCTTTGTTGATCATAATGCCAAAGCCGTTGGAATTCATGGGAAGGCCAATGACACGACCGTTGATTGTCAGGAAATTGTCGAGGGCGCTCTGCTGGAACCCGGACATATCTACCAAATCAGACTTTGTCATGTCAGCAAACAGGTCCTCTTTGCCGTTCCACTCCGGATTCCACTTGTAATCCCACTGCATCAGGTCCGGTTCCGATCCGCCGGTGAACTGGGTCATCAGCTTTTGCTGGTAGCCGTCATAGCCCTGATATTCTCCCTCAATTGTCACATTGGGATACAGCTCCATGTAGCGGTCGATGGCTGCCAGGGTCGCTTCGTGGCGGGCATCCGAGCCCCACCAGGCAAAACGCAGGGTCACATCGCCGGCAGTGGCGGGATCGAAAGCGCCTGCCTCTGCGGGGACAGTGTCCAGCTTTGCCTCAGTAGCGGCAGGTGCTGCATTGGCGGCAGGTTCCGTGCTGGCGGCAGGTTCGGAATTGCCGGCCGAGCACCCGGCCAGGCAGCCCATTCCCAGGGCAAGCACTAAGAGCAAACACAATAACTTCTTCATGATTGTAGACCTTCCTTTCTTTTTGGTTCCGTAGCTACTCCTGGCTACTTTCCATGTTCATAATTATAAGAGAATTATCCAATTTCCGGAACTCCTGCATTTTGCAAAAAGGAATCATGTTTTGCCGTTTTGCCCATAAGTTCCAATCAGAAAAGCATATTTTCGTTCATTTTCTGCATTCTGCTGTGAATAGTGCCAAAAAATTTACTGGGTGCGATAGGGTATTTTGAAAGAAATCACCGTTTCGATGTTCGGTTCGCTTTCTATTTTGAGGGAGGCATCCATGCCATAAACGAGTTGCAGACGCTTGTTCAAATTATATAGCCCCGTCCCCTCCACAGGGATGTTCTCGTCCAGAAAACGGCGCTGTATTTCCTCCAGACGCTCCGGGGAAAAGCCTGTTCCGTTATCTTCCACGCGGAAGCACAGCATATCCTCCACGCGGGAAATCTCGATTTGAATGCGCCCGTTTTCAATGCCTCTCAGGCCATGGGAAATACTGTTTTCCAGAAGCGGCTGCAAAAGGAATTTGATGCACTTTGCGTCCGTCAGTTCCTTTGGCACGTTCCACTGCACGTCAAACCCCTGATCAAAACGAATCTGTTGGATCTCCAGGTAGTTTGCGGTATTGCGCCGCTCCTCCTCCAATGTCACAAACCGATCCCGATTGACCAGTGTATAGGATAATACACCTGTCAGAAGGTCGATCATCCGGCTGGCCTCGTTGGGGCCGCCTGTCAGGCGCATGGTTTTCCAGAATATCGTTTTCAGCGTATTGAACAGGAAATGGGGATTGAGTTGGGACTGCAAAAACGAAAACTGCATTGCCTCCAGCCGGTACTTCTTTTCAATCAACTGCTTGTCCAGGGCACTTTGCTCGGCAAAGCCCTTTACGATATTCTGCACTATGTAGCCATACACGTCCGAGTCATGCCGCGCATCCGGCAACGGCTCTCCCCGTTTGGCACAGTCGATGATGTTTACAATCTGGCGAACGCCTCTGGTATTGCTGCGGGTCAACATAAAGGAAAACATAGCTCCGATCAGCAGCGAGACTGCCATGGCACCAATGACAAGATATGCCATACCCTGCGCCTGACGCCATATCACGGTGTGGAGTATGACCGAAGTACACGTCAGGCCATAGGCGTCATTCACAAAGGAATTGGATATCACGTTCGGATGTTCCGATGCTTCTCCCGCCCCCGCAAGCTGTGTGCCGTCGCTGCTGCACAGCACAACCTGCTGCTGGGGATAAATCAGGCAGTCATTTACCAAATCATCTACATAGTCGGCCCGAATGTTCATTACAAGCAGGCCAATGGATTTCCGCTGGCTGGATGCGTAAAGCCGCTTGTAAACCGTAATCACGCGAGAGCCAAGCTGTGGATTGTCTCCCTGAGAAACCAGCCTTGCCTCCACCCATTGATCCTGCTCCTTCGGATGATCCCGGGCGCTTTCCATCCAGGATACGTCCCGATGGTTCAGCGCGCTTGCCAGGCCCAGATTCGAGGAGAGAAAATATCCGTTGTCATTTTCCAGATATATGTAAATAGAGTGCAGAAACGCTTTCCCGTTGACGCTGGAACTTAGGAAGGATTTGAGCGTATTGGAAGTGTCCATTGCCTCCTTGTCCGCGTATCCGTCCTGTAAAAGCCGTTCCAGGCTCAGCATCACGTGGGGTGAAAAGCTGTAATTCAGGCTTTGCGCGTCCGCCTCAGACAGCATCAAATCCAGGCTTTCTCTGACGGAGGTCAGCGCCTGTTCGTTGGCAGTCTGCACGGCGTTTTTGGCATTCCGGTAGACCAGTCCCACAGAGAGCGCTCCGATCAAAAGGGCCGCCACTACAGTCGGAATGGCTGTAATGAGAAAGTTGTGAAGAAAGAAGCGTCTATTCATGGAATGGGCTCTCCTTTCTCTGTGCGGCCCAGCTTTTGGAACCGATAATCCTGGGGAGAAAGCTGATAATACTTTCGGAATGTCCGCGCGAAATTGGCAGAATTGGAATAACCCACCCGCTCGCTGATCTCATAAATTTTATACTGGGGCTGTGCCAGCAGTTCCGCGGCCAGACGCATTTTCTGCTGGATGACATAATCCGCGAAGCCAACGCCGGTGCGCTGCTTAAAATAGCGGCTGGCGTAAGCGGGGCTGAGATAAACCTCCCGGGAGGCGCCTTCCAGTGTCGCCGAAACCGGGTCTTTGGCAACATAGTGCTGCATGGCTTGAATGATGTGATCTTCCACAACCGCGGCTTCAGTGGCCCCGCGCTCTTCATCCAATCGTTTGCGCAGCTTGGAAAACGCTTCCTTCAGTTCCTCAAAGCTCATTCCCTTAAGCATATAGTCCGCGCAATGATAGTGCATCGCCTCTCTGGCATATTCAAATTTCTCGTAGGCTGAAAACAGCACAACCAGCGGTTTCTGGGGGAGATTCGCCTCATAAATGGCACGGGCCAGCTCAATTCCGCTCATATCCGGCATAATCACATCGCTTACTACCACATCCACAAGATGGGACAGCAGATACTCCATCGCCTCCCGCGCGCCGGAAAAGCTTGCTTCAACAGTGAAACCCAATTCCTTCCAGGGGAAAAACTGGGCAAAGCCGGAACTGATTTCCTTTTCATCATCAATTATTACAACGTGATACATATCTGTCTCCCCCTTTTATTATTCATAATACCCCGGCTTTCTCAAAAGCGCAAGCCAAAACCGCCATAATTCTGGTGGCTCCAACTCGCTGCGGGTATCAGCCCAGCATTTTCCCTCCGGCGGTATGATCGGTCTCATACGTCTGGCTGCCGCCTGCTTTCAGGTGGGACGCCGCCTGCTTCTGCCGGAGCATCCGGGCAAACATCTGTTCATCCATAGGAAGCGACACCGGCTGATTCAGCCAGGAGGAAAGATACATTGCGTTTGCCAGCAGAAGGGAATTTACTCCTTCCTCACCAGAAGCAACCAGCGGTGCGCCATACAGAATATGCGATGCGAAGGCATTGAGCACACCGGCGTGCTGCGGGTTTTCCCCATTCGTTTCCATCTCCAGCCTCTCCGGTATCATCCTGCCATATAGATCCTCTGCGATTTTACAGTAAACCCGCTCACTGACAGGCAGTTTCCAGGCCGTTAGCGTATCATTTTCACATACAATTCGTCCCTGCTCCAATGTCACTTCCAGCCGGTTTACCCCCGGCAAGTCCCCTGTGGATGCGAGGAAGACACCGGATGCGCCATTGGGAAATTCCAAATACGCAGTCACCTCATCTTCCGTTTCGATGTCATGCCATTTCCCTTCCCGGCAAAAGGCGCTGACTTTGGTGGGCATTCCAAACAGCCATTGAAGCAGATCCAGCTGGTGAGGGCACTGGTTCATCAAAATGCCGCCGCCCTCTCCCAGCCATGTGCCGCGCCAATTACAGGAATCATAATAGCGCTGTGTGCGATACCAATCCGTTACGCACCAAACAACCCGTTTTACCGCACCCATTTCCCCATTGTCCAGTATTTCCTTCAGACGGCGGTAAACACAGTTCGTGCGCTGATTGAACATCAGCGCAAATGTGCAGGCTTTTTTCCTCGGGGCATTTATCATCTCGCGGGCTGTTATTACGTCTATGGTCATCGGTTTTTCACACAAAATATGCAGTCCCTGGCCCATTGCCTGGATTACCAATGGTGCGTGCTGCGGATGCGGTGTGGCAATCAATACTGCATCGCAGCTTCCTGAACGGATCAGATCCTCGCCGCTTTCAAACACCCGCACGGTTCCGGGGAGGCAGCAATGGGCCCACTTCCGCCTCTCCTCCCGTAAATCTGCCACAGCAGCAAGCATAATGTCCGGTGTGCGCCCTGACAGAATTGTCCGGCAGTGCTCCGAGCCCATATTCCCGATGCCAATTACCCCCAGCCGCAGTCGTTTCATCCCATTCTACCTCACCTGACTGCCAAAGCTTCCAGCGGCGTCCATGGTTACATCGGTATCGGCTTTGCAGCGGGAATGTGCCCTGCGCTGGTTAAGCAGACTCAGGAAACGGGCTTCATCAATGGGAAGTTCCACCGTTTCCCCTGTCCATCCGGAAAGATGGATCGCGTTGGAAAGCATCAGCCCTCGGATGCCCTCCCGTCCGTCCGCAATCAGCGGGGTGCCATGTACGATGTGGTCTGCAAAGGCGTTTAGAACCCCTGTATGCTGCGGATTGCTGCCATCCGTTTCCATCGTCAGGCACTCCATCGGCGGCTTGTCAAATCCGGTTTTTTGTGAGACGCACCAAATGCGTTCATCCTGCTCCAGTCGCTGGAATGTCAGCTTGTCATCCTCGCATATCAGTTTTCCCTTTGTTCCGGTCACCTCCAGCCGATTGGTTCCCGGTGCGTCACCTGTGGATGTGATAAACACACCGGTTGCCCCGCCCTCAAATTCCATGTAGGCAGTTACATCGTCTTCCACTTCGATATCATGCCATTTCCCCTCATGGCAGAACGCGTGCACCCGAACAGGCAGACCAAATAACCATTGCAGCAGATCCAGCTGATGGGGGCACTGGTTGAGCAGCACGCCGCCGCCCTCGCCGGCCCAGGTTGCCCGCCAGGCTCCGGAATCATAGTAAAATTGAGTACGATACCAGTCTGTCACAATCCAGTTGACACGCTTGATATGTCCCAGCTCCCCATTGCGCAACAGTTCCTTCATCTTGCGGTAAACACAATTCGTGCGCTGATTGAACATCATTCCAAACGTCAGCTCCGGGTGCCGATCCGCCGCCGCAATCATCTCCCGTACCTGAGCAGTATATACTCCGGCGGGCTTTTCGCACATGACATGAAGGCCGGCGTCAAAGGATTTTATGGCCAGTTCCGGATGCTGATAATGGGGTACCGCAATCAATACCGCATCACAAGTGCCACTGTCTATCAAATCGGTTCCCTCGCAAAAAACAGCTGCTTCCGGCACCTGTTCTTTCGCCCATTTTCTCCGGCTTTCCCGCCGGTCTGCCAAAGCGGTGATTTGGATATTTGGACATTTTCCCGATTGAATGTTATTCACGTGCACACTTCCAATATTGCCAACCCCAATAATACCCAGCCGAATCATATGTGTGCCTCCTTTATTTGCATAAGAATACCACGGGCAGCTTCACAGGCAGCGTGAAATGCCTCTCTCTGGCTGCCATAAACCTCGTGATGCTTCACTTGCTCCTCCTGCAGACGGGATAACCCACCAAATACCGTTAAATGAGGCTCAATTGTAAGCACAATCTCATCTTCCCGATCTCCATCCAGCCTTTTAAGAATTTCCGCCACATGACCATCGCCGTGCCCGGCACGTACCACAGCCCCATCTTCTTTCATTGCGTCCTTAATATGCATATAAGTGATATAACCATGTAATGTCTCATAGGCCCGCATTGTATCGACTCCGCATTGTACAAAATTGGCGGGATCAAAAACAAAACCCATACGACCTTCAAACCGACTCAGCATACTGACACAGTTTTCGGTGTTGAAGCCAAAAATGCCCTTCTCATTCTCGTGTACCAGCTTTACTCCGGCCTGATCCGCCGCATCCAGCATCCGCTCCAGGCGGTCAAATACAACGTTTGACCATTGCGCAGAATCTGTTCCGTTCGGCACATAAAAGCTGAACATACGCATCCGCCGACAACCAAGATGCCGGCAAAGCTCCAGGCCGTGGCAGAATTGGTCAAAATGATCTTCGAAGGATTCTTGGACAGGAAATTTTCCATAAGGAGATCCCAACGCTGATATGCCAATTCCATTGCTGGATAGCTTCTGCCGGATCTCGTCCGCTTCTTCCAATGACAGATCCGCACAGCTTCTCCCGTCCACGCCGCGAAGCTCTATAAGCCCGATCTTTTCTTCCTTCAGTGCTTCAATTTGCTGCTCTAAGCTTTGACCAGCTTCGTCAGCAAAGGCGGATAATATAAACTTTGCCATAATCCATAACCCCTTTTTATTATTTCAGGTATGCTTTGTTCCACATTTATTATATAGAGCAGATTATTCATTTTCTATGGAATTTCTGCTTGATAATATGTAAATCCTGCTATATAATTGAGAATGAAAGGCAGGTGACCGCCATGGATGGGATTTCTACTGCGATACATGATAGTTTAAATGGCTATAAGGCCTTTTATGGCTGCTCAAATGATGCCGCCGCACACAGTATCCTGCACAGCCACGACTGGTATGAACTCTATTTTCATTACAGCGGCGGCAGCTTTTACAGCGTAAACAGCAACATCTACCCTCTCCATTCCGGGCAGCTGATGCTGCTTCCACCATTGTGTATTCATGGACCGCTTTTTCACGAGGAAAACGCTCCCTATGAGCGGGGATACCTGTATCTTACCGAAAAAATGCTGAAGATTTTAGGCTGTGGCCAGATTGATTTTGTGGAGATTCTTCAGCGCCACACAAGGCATGGGCGATATCAGTTCCTTATGACCGAAGAGGACGCTTTGCGCTGTAAGACACTTTTGCAGCAGATGGATCATTCCGCGTCACCCCTGAACACAGCCGAAGATCATGCCAGAATGATCACTGTTTTATGCATGATTTGCCGGTTGATCGAGAATCCTGATAACGATGTTCCGCCTGTTGCCTCACCTCCATTCATCCATGAGATTCTGGAATATGTGAATGCCCATTTTACACAGACGCTTTCTGTTGATGAAATTGCCAATATGTTCCATTTAAGCGCATCCCATCTCTCCCATGCGTTTGTCAAATATACTGGTTGCAGTCTGTATGACTATGTCTTATTTCGCCGCATCCTGCTTGCCAAGGAACTGCTCCACTGCGATATGTCCCTCAATGCGATCGCCCTTCAATGCGGATTTAATGATTATTCCAATTTCCTTAGGCAGTTCAAACAGAGAGAAAAGTGTTCTCCTCACGTTTACCGCAAAGAGTTTTGTACATCCGACAGCCATAGCTTTACACCAAAATGACCCGGAAGTGAATGCTTCCAGGTCATTTCTTTATAAGCCATGGACGTGCCACAGGCAAGACACATCAGTATTCCCCAAAATATCGATCACAGCGGAGCCTTCCAGCATCCAAAAGAAAGCACGAGCAAAGGGCAGATCGCCGGTGTAGCTTCATGCGCCGATTTCAGCTTCACCCAGATAATCCTATCCGGCTATATTATTTCATTTCTTTTCCCATGACGTCAGTAGATATTGCAGGCTGCTATTCCCTCCACTCTCCCGATACCTCTGTTCCGTCCGGATAAGCCCCGCCTTTCGCAGATCCCCCAACGCTCTTCGGGTGGTGGATTCGGACAGCTTCAAATCCTTAGCGATAGTCGGAATAGAAGGCCAGCAGATGCCCTCCTTGTTGGCTCTGTCTGCCAGGTAGATGTACACCGAAATTGCCCGGTGGGGCAGATCCCTTTTGTAAAGCTGTGTGAAATTACGCATATTTCCTCCTTTGGGTGGGGCATAGTGCCCCACTCTTATTCTTCGTCAATGCTGGTTTGAAGCGATGTAGTCTTTACATTAGTCTGTGGTGCAGGGTTAGGCTCTGTAGGAACTTCGGCAGTGTATACCAGCGGGTATTCCCCCAGAATGGCCCGTTCCAGTTCTTCTTTTCCGGCGTAATGCACTGGGCAGCTGCCCTTATCGGGCATTTGCAGCGGGTTCTCAAACCGGATGCCCCATTCAAAGAACAGCTTGAGTCTAGTTTTCATGGGATGGGTGCCGGTTTTCATCACCACAAAGCTGCCCTTGGGCATAGATTTCAGCTCATCCGGGGACAGAAGGGACCGCTCCATCATTTGCAGGGATTGGGAATTGCTGTCCTTCCCCTGGGTCACGGAGCCAGAAAGCACAGTGCGGCTTCCCAGATTCCGGGACAGGGTTTCCGCCGTCTGGCTGTTGGGTGCAAATCCGCCGAAGATGGTGTCCTGGCAGTTGTCCGCCAGAATCTCTGCACCCTCTTTGCCGTAGTTCTTTTCAAGCTGAGCTAGGCTCTGGATGATGGGCACCAGTGTCAATCGCCGGGAACGGCCCGCCGAGAACAAGGGCAGTATATCAAAGGGCGGCATGGTGCCCAGTTCGTCACAGAAGAACACCGCACGGTTTGGCAGCTTGCCGCCGTGTTCGTTAGCCACAGAAAACAGTTCGCCTGCCAGGTTCTGAATCATCAGACTGGCTACGAAGTTTTTGGTGGCATCTTCTTCCGGCAGGATCAGAAAGATGGCACACTTCTCCTGGGCAAACAATTCCGCATCAATGCCGCCGTCAAAGCACAGCACCTGCTCTAACTCCGTGTCCAGAAAGGCATTCAGCTTAGAAAGCACCGTGGACATGATGGAGTTCATCGCCTGATCCGAGGCCGTCAATGCCGATCCTGCCAACCATTTGGCCTTGTGATCTGAGGGTAATAACTGCATGAGCTCTTGAAACTGATTACCTCCCATCTGACCTTGCATCAGAAGCTCCTGCACCAACTGGAATACCGAAGCGATGTGCCGACTTTCATAGCCATCTGTTTCCTCCGGGGGAAGAAATTCTGATAGGAGCAGGACCACCGAGGCCAGGAGCCCCTCTGCCGCATCGTAAAAGTAAGCGTTCTGCCCATGGTCGCTGCCCTCCGGGTTTATAATCGTCTTGGCAAGAATCTTGGCATACTTTTCTGCCTTGGCTCTGGCGGAGATCTCTTTTGGATTCGCCCGATGTTCATCCATGTAGCAGTTAATGATCGTCAGCAGGTTATTCCCGTCAGACCGGGTGGGCTCCCGGAGGTCTACCACGGAAATGCGGTAGCCGTAAATATCCCTTGCAATGGCACCATAGTTTCGGGCGAGGTCACCTTTGGTATCTAAGGCCAGGAAACTCATGCCGCTGGCGCAGGCGTATTCCAGGTTCGGGTACAGGAAGTAAGCCGTCTTGCCTACACCGGATGCTCCAATCATCAGCACATGGACATCGTCTGAATCCACCAGGGCTGTGGTTTTCTTACCACCCTGACAGCCCAGCACGATACCTTGGGGAAGGGGCTTTCCATTTGTGGTTGGCTGCTGGCCTTCCTTTGCCGCCGCACGCCATGTTTCCGGGGTGAAGGGTACATGGTGGTAGGTTCTGTGAATTTCCTGCTGGGTGGCCCACCGTGCGGTACCGTGCTGACCATTGCCCACAGTTTTGTCCTTGATGCTGTTCAGGTCGTGCTTTTGGGAAGCGTAAGTTACGAAAAACAAAACCGCAATGATACTTCCCACTGAGAGGAGCAGCACCGGAATCCCGTTCATTTTGTGCCCTCCTTCCGTAAAAATAGCAAGTCCTCATTCCAGTCCTTATGGATGGGAACGAGGATTTCATTTGAGATATTCTTTTCTGACAGTGCCGCAGAGATACGCTGTGCTGCCCTTTGCCCTGGCTCGTCGTTATCCAGGCACAGGAATACCCGCTGGATGTATGGTCGGTCTTTCAGAATTTGCCACAGCACCCTATCTGAAACACCACAAGCAGCCGCATAGCTCTGGCTTTTCCAGCTTTGCTTGTGCAGGGTGATAAATGACAGCATATCAATGGGGGCTTCAAACAGAAACAGAGTGTCCCCACCGCCAATCCAGTGAAAACTGTACTTCGGCTCACTTCCGGGAGCGTTTCCCTTGAAGCCTCCCTGGGCTGCGGTGCTGTGCTTGTGGACGTGCCGGGGATTTCCATCCCGATCCGTCCCCACGAATACGGCATTGTGGTAGTCGGCGGATTCGTATACCAGGCCTCGGTAGGCAAAGGCGTCCAGTACATCTTTGGCAATGCCCCGCCGCCGGAGAAGATAACCGTAGACTCTGCGCATATTCTCATGCTTCGGTGGCAGTTCCAAGGTAATG